>JAPKEA010000242.1 GCA_028822275.1 Planktomarina sp.
AAAACGGCTGGTTGAAAATCTGCGTCCCAGGGCCGTAGTATAACGCCAACCCCAGTTAGGCCAAGTGTGATGGCGCTCCACCGCCGCAAGCCAACTTTTTCACCCAGTAAAAGAGCGGCGCCTAACGTCACAAGTAATGGGCTTACCTGAATAACAGCAGAGATGACCGTAATAGGTACAAGTGTGAGTGATAAAACGAAAAAAACGGTCCCTAGCAATTCAGAAACTGAGCGGGCGATAACCCAAGGGTCTCTTACTGTGGAGCGTGTCAGCCCTGCGTTTCTGATGTGAGCTAAAACATAAAAAACGGATGTGCCACCGATTCCTATCATTATCAAAACTTGGCCCGGCGCTAGGCGTTCCGAAAGAGTTTTTATGATTGAATCCTCAATAGCAAACCCAGCCATTGCGACCACCATTAAACAAATAGCTTTTAAATTTTCTGAGACTTTAGTGTCAGTCATTTTTTTGGCGCTGAATTGGCACACCGTATAGCTCTAGCCGATGGTCTTTTAATTGATAGCCTAATCTTTGTGCTATCTTTTCCTGAAGAAGTTCAATTTCCGGATCAACAAACTCGATCACTTGGCCGGTCTGCATGTCGATTAAATGATCATGATGATCACGCTCTGCGTCCTCATAGCGTGCGCGGCCATCTCCAAACTCTAGTTTATCCAGAATACCAGCCTCTTCGAATAACTTTACGGTGCGGTAAACTGTTGCAATTGAAATACGAGGGTCAAGCTCCAGTGCACGTGCGTAGAGTTCTTCAACATCTGGGTGATCATGCGAAGTTTCTAAAACCTGAGCCACGACACGACGTTGTTCTGTCATGCGAAGACCGCTTTGAGAGCATCTTTGAATTATATTTCTAGTCATCGTCATACTCACATTATGTCAAAGTAGTAAACATCGTAAACCAGACCTAGTTTTTTTCCAACCCGGGCCGCCATGAATTATATTTAGGTCTATCTACGATGATTTTGAACAAAACCGCAATATATACAAACCCAACTCTAATATGGGAGATATTTGCCATATTAAGTTGGTAACGTGTGGAGTTAAAAGCTGCAATAAATTTGGCCTGTATTAAGTTCCGCAAAATGTATTTTTAACAACTTCTATAGGTGTTGGCGGGATCGTAAATAACAAATTTTTGGGTATTGAATAAGGATTTCTCAACGCAGAATGGAACTCTGTGAAGTAATCCATATTTCCAGAGATCGCTTGATTTATCATTATTTCAATAATATGGTTCCGAGGAATTACAGCTGGGTTAATTGAATCCATCTCTGATATGTCAGCCACCTCCCTCCATTGGTCATACCAATTTGAAAATTCGGGATGGGGTCTCAAGATGTGGTCAATATCGGGATTACTAAGAGCACGGAAACTTTGAGTGAAGTCGACGTTTTCATGGGCCATCATTTCAAGAAATTTATTTGTTAAAAAGTCACTTTCTGCTTCTGATGGCAGACCAAGTTTTGAAGAAAAAACCTGCTTATATTCAATATCAAAAACTTTTTCAAAGCCATTAATTATTTCTGTGAAACTCTCTATGGCAATATCACGGTTGCTGGCCAAGGGCAGAAGAGCTGTCGCCAACTGAGCCATGTTCCACGCCCCAATGCTTGGTTGATTGCCGTAGGCATAACGACCTTGACGATCTATCGCGCTGAAGACTCGCTTTGGTGCAAAATTATCCATAAATGCACAGGGTCCATAGTCAACTGTTATCCCTGCTACATGACTATTATCAGTATTCATGACGCCGTGAATAAAACCCACTCCCATCCATTTTGCGATTAACTCGGCCTGAGCCTGCACTGCCATCTCTAAAAAATCATTCGAATTTTTTGCTTTTGGATAATGGCGATTTATTGTGTAGTTCAGCAGTGCTTCTAACGCTTCGTGATCATTTCGCGATGCAAAGTACTGGAAAGTTCCAACGCGGATATGACTTGTTGCAGTGCGGCAAATAACGGCTCCAGGTAAAGGTCCTTCTTCTCGATAAATACTTTCGCCCGTGCCTGCTGCTGCCAGGGCTCGCGTAGTCGGAATATTTAATTTATGCATTGCTTCTGACACAATGTATTCCCTTAAAACCGGACCCAACCAGGCACGCCCATCGCCTCCGCGCGACCAATGAGTTCGGCCTGATCCTTTCAACTGGATATCCATGCGACCAAATTCACCTGTGACTTCTCCCAGTAATACTGCGCGACCGTCTCCTAATTGTGGGTTCCAGTTGCCGAATTGGTGTCCAGCGTAAGCCTGTGTAAGCGGTGTAGCGCCCTGCGAAACTTTGTTTCCAGCTATATACTCAGCCCAATCCGAACCAAAGCTGACCCCAAGTTTCTTAGCTAATTGGGTATTTAAGACCAGAGGTGAGGGTTTAGGTACTGGTATGGGCTTCTGTTTTCTATACATTTGCTCTGGCAGTGAAAGATAAGATGTATCCCAGGATGCGCGCATTAAATTATTACCTTACCAGACCTAAGATCAATCATAACGTAGCTAAATGTTTTGTGAGTAATGAGAAATAACCATCCGCGTTGATGTCACCAAGAAAAAGCGCGTTTGAGGGTCGGTCCGTTACACGCCACCAATCTGCTACAGTCATGCCCCGGGTCAGTTCTGATTTTGTCTCTATTTCGACGTTAATGTGTCGCCCTGAAAAAAGCTCCGGGGCTATTAGATATGCGATCACGCAAGGATCATGCAAAGGCGCGCCTGATGAACCGTATTTCTCAGCATCAAAGCGTTCAAAAAAATCTGTCCATCCGGCGACGGCTTCACAGACTGGGTTATTTTGATTGCGAAGTTCTGTGATCCATTTTTGACTGGTCAACGCTTTATGCGTAACATCCAGGGGAGCGACTACTAAATCTATACCAGAATTAAATACTAGCTTGGCGGCCTCGGGATCAACAAATATATTGAACTCGGCGGCAGGGGTTATGTTACCTACTTCAAAGTATGCTCCGCCCATTAAAACTATTTGAGCGATGCGTTCCTTGATGTCGGGTGCTTGGTTTATTGCAGTTGCTATATTGGTAAGCGGTCCCAATGGGCAAAGAGTTATAGTTTTTTCAGGCCTGTCACGTAAAGTTTTAATTATAAAGTCAACGCCATGCTTTTCTTGTAATTTCATCTTGGGATCTGGGAGAGTTGCGCCGTCTAAACCGGTACTACCATGGACGTGCTCTGCAGTTACAAGTTCACGTCCTAAAGGTCGATCACATCCCGCGTGAACGGGAATATCGGGTCGTCCTGCAAGTTCACAGATTTGAAGCGCATTTTTCGATGTAAGTGCTAATGGGACATTTCCGGCCACACAGGTGATCCCGAGCACATTTAATTCAGGGCAGGCCAATGCAAGCAGGATGGCAACTGCATCATCCTGACCTGGATCTGTGTCAATTATAATGTTGCGTGCCATTTAGTATCCTTTTTGCTCACAGGTCTTTTCAATAAGATAATTTTATCTCAATCTGTTCCTCGGTATGGTTGCACATATTGCAGAGCCATATCCCAAGGAAAGAAGATCCAGGTGTCTTGGCTGACCTCAGTGATAAACGTATCAACCATTGGTCGGCCCTGAGGCTTTGCGTAGACAGTTGCAAAATGTGCTTTCGGATACTTAGCGCGAACCAATTCCAAGGTTCTGCCACTATCAACTAAATCGTCAATAACCAAAATTCCTGAGCCATCTCCCATTAATTCCGTATCCGGTTCCTTTAAAATAATAGCCTCTGAGCGATCTTGTTGTTGGTAGCTTTTTACGCTCACTGTATCAACGTTTCGAATATCAAGCTCTCGCGCGACAATCATCGCTGGAGCCATCCCTCCACGGGTGATGGCAACAATGGCGCGCCAAGCACCATCCTCAGGGCCGCGTCCATCAAGACGCCAGGCCAATGCGCGTGCATCTCTGTGCATCTGATCCCAGCTAACGTGAAAACCCTTTTCATGTGGTAAGCGGTCCGACATAATATTTCCTAACTACTTAATAATTTGGTTTGGAGCCTAGTCAGGTACATCCAGACCTTTCATCCCAATAACGTGATATCCGGCATCTACATGGTGTATTTCACCTGTCACGCCGGATCCAAGGTCTGATAGCAAATATAAAGCTGACTTCCCAACCTCCGCCTGAGTGACAGTTCGCCGGAGAGGGCTGTTTGTTTCGTTCCACTTCATAATTTCACGAAAATCACCAATTCCAGATGCAGCTAGAGTTTTTATTGTTCCAGCACTTATTGCATTGACGCGTATTCCGTGGCGTCCAAGGTCTTCTGCTAAGTACCTAACGGACGCCTCTAGGGCCGCTTTTGCCACACCCATTACGTTGTAGTTAGGCATGACTTTTTCTGCACCGTAATATGTTAAAGTAAGGCAAGATGCTCCCGAGCTTAAAACATCTTGCGCTGATTGTAGAACAGCTGTGAACGAATAGGCAGAAATGTCTAAAGTAGTAAGAAAATTATCTCGACTAGTATTAATATACTGACCACGTAATTCTGATTTATCTGAAAAACCAATGGCGTGGACAATGAAGTCAATGTTACCCCATACCAATCTTACCTCGTCCATCAAGGCTGCAATTGAGGCTGGATCGCCAACGTCGCATTCGGAGATAATAGATGCTGAAATACGTCTGGCTAATGGCCATACCCTCTTTTTCATAGGCTCTCCGACATAGGTGATACCTATGGCAGCGCCTTCAGCATGTAAGGCTTCCGCTATA
>JAPKEA010000243.1 GCA_028822275.1 Planktomarina sp.
TGGCGCTATATCGTCGGGCCCCCAAAGCTATCAGTTGCTTGATGGGCGTGCTGCTGCAGGCGAGGCTTTTGTAGGTTCCGTGTCTGCTGGTGAGGCTTTGCGCGTACTCACGGGTGCCGCATTGCCGGCAGGAGCCCAGACTGTGGTTTTGCAAGAAGATGTTTTGATACAAGATGGCATTATTGAAGTTAATGGGCCTTTGGAGTTGGGGTCAAATGTACGGGCGACCGGAGAGGATATCACCGCCGGTACAGTTTTGCTGCAGGTGGGGCATAAACTCACACCTCAAGATTTAGGGATGTTGGTCGCTGTCGGCGTCAGTAAAGTTGAGGTCTTTAAACCTCTGCGAGTGGTGGTGATCTCGACTGGTACAGAGTTGCGAGCGCCGGGTTCCGAGGCCCAGGCAGAACAAATATATGATGCGAACAGTCCAATGTTGTCGGCTATTTTACGGCGTTGGAATTTGCATGTTATTGAATTTGGAATAGTTCAAGATGATCCAGAGGCTTTGCGTAAAGCCTTGGACCGTGCGGCTGAGTGTGCGGATGTTATTATCACCTCAGGGGGTGCGAGCGCTGGCGATGAAGACCACCTTTCAGCGATTTTGAATACGACCGGAACTATGGCGCTTTGGCGTGTAGCAGTGAAGCCGGGTCGACCTCTGGCACTTGGTGTATGGAATGGTGCTGCCATTTTTGGCCTGCCTGGTAATCCGGTTGCGGCGTTTGTTTGTTTACTAATTTTTGCACGTCCTGCGCTTTCGCAATTAGCGGGTGCTGGTTTCACGCGACCTGAGCCTTTAATGTTGCCGGCCGCTTTTAATAAAAAGAAGAAGCCGGGACGACGTGAGTATTTGCGAGCGCGTCTGCGCAGTGGACGCGTCGACATTTTTACATCAGAAGGGTCGGGTCGTATCTCTGGGCTGTCTTGGTCTGACGGTCTTGTCGAGTTGACGGAAGATGAAACTAGCGTGATCCAGGGACAGCTGGTTCGTTATCTTCCTTACAGTAGCTTTGGACTTTAGGCCCAAAATGAGTTCTTAACCATGGGCTTAAGTCTGGTCTATTTGAAGATGACACTTAAAATTTCATAGGAGCGTTGTCCGCCTGGAGTTCGTACTTCGATGCTATCGCCATCTTCTTTCCCAATCAAGGACCGCGCAAGCGGAGAGTGTATATTAAGTCTTCCATTTTCAATATCAGCCTCCGGTTCACCGACCACTTGATATGTTTTTTCCTCATCAGTTTCCTCATCAACTAAAGTTACCGTAGCACCGAACTTTACTGTTCCGGATAAAGTCGCGGGATCAATAATATCAGCGCGCCCTAAAATAGCTTCCAGCTCTTTTATACGACCTTCAATGAAACCCTGTTTTTCGCGCGCAGAATGATATTCTGCATTTTCTTTAAGATCACCAAGCTCACGCGCCTCCGCTATGGCGACAATGATAGTCGGGCGTTCGACCGACTTCAGATGCTTCATTTCGGCTTCAAGCTTTTCAGCACCTGCGCGGGTGAGGGGTATTTTTTCCATTTCGATATCACTTCTGGTTGACCTGTACCTTAAATGACCAAAGCTGTAGGGTTTTTGCAAGGGTCAAGCGGAGATCAGAACAAGTTTTTAGGAATTTTCATTTATTGTATAACGCATGACTTCCTATTTAATGACCTTATCGTGATACAAGTTAAACTGAGGTGTTCCCTAGAAAACAGCCACAACTCCTCTCAGACGGAAAATACCATCATCCTTGAAGATCGTTTTTTGATCTAATTAGTGACGATGGATGATTATTGGCGCTATCTGGGCCTTTTTCGCAGCGCTCACTAATGCGCGAGAAACATAGCGGTCAAAAATGGTGAGAGTTTATGATGATTTATTAGCGATAGCATCTAAAGATGCGAAATAACGTCGCCATTTAAACATGGGAATATTGTAATGATTGACCTATAACCTTTGAGTAGCTTAAACGATTTTGGAACGGGACGAAATTTTAGTTTATTTTGTCCTGAGCTATACGAGATATAGGGAATAAACTGATGTCAGAGATTGAACGCGAAACGATGGAATACGATGTTGTAATCGTGGGGGCAGGGCCGTCTGGTCTGTCTGCAGCTATTCGTTTGAAGCAGTTAAATGCTGATCTTGAAGTTGTAGTTCTGGAAAAAGGCTCTGAGGTCGGCGCGCATATTTTATCAGGGGCAGTACTTGACCCTTCTGCACTCAACAAATTAATCCCAGATTGGAAAGAAAAAGGCGCGCCTCTTAATACAGCTGTGACAGAGGATAACTTTTACGTTCTTGGTAAATCTGGTCAGATCCGTCTACCAAATATGATCATGCCGCCGCTGATGAGCAACCATGGCAATTACATCGTATCGATGGGTAATGTCTGTCGTTGGATGGCCGAACAAGCTGAAGAAATGGGTGTAGAGATTTTTCCAGGCATGGCATGTTCTGACCTAGTTTTTGGCGATAATGGCGAAGTCAAAGGTGTTGTGGCTGGTGAATTTGGCAAAAATACAGATGGCACTCCGTCAACGGCTTATGAACCTGGCATGGAGTTGCACGGTAAATATGTTTTTCTCTCTGAAGGTGTGCGGGGATCTCTGTCTAAAGAGGTTATTTCAAAATATGACCTTGCTGCAAATTGCGACGTCCCTAAGTTTGGCATTGGAATGAAGGAAATCTGGGAAGTCAAACCTGGGAACCATAATCTGGGTGAAGTGACGCACTCCATGGGATGGCCAATGGGTTTCAAACAATCTGGTGGTTCTTTTATGTATCATTTAGAAAATAACCAAGTTTACGTAGGCTATATTATCGACCTCAACTATAAAAACCCACATTTGTTCCCGTATATGGAATTCCAACGCTTCAAACATCACCCGCGGATCTCTAAAGTTCTTGAGGGTGGTAAACGTGTAGCCTATGGCGCCCGTGCTGTGACTAAAGGTGGGTTCCAATCTATGCCAAATAGTGCCTTCCCAGGGGGCGCTATGTTAGGTTGTTCAGTGGGCCTGGTGAACTTGCCCCGCATCAAAGGTAACCATAACGCTATGTACTCGGGTATGGCCGCGGCTGAAGCTGCATTTGAAGCAATAGGAGCTGGACGGTCTGGTGATGTTCTTGAAAGCTACAATGCTGAGCTTAAGTCTGGCCCTGTTGGCAAAGATTTGAAAATTGTTCGTAATGTAGCACCTCTAAATGCAAAATTTGGTCCTTTGGTTGGTTTGGGGCTTGGTGGCTTTGATATGTGGTTTCAAAGCATCTTCAAGTTTAGCCTTTTTGGTACTGTCAAACATGGCAAAACAGATGCGCAATCTACGGGAAAAGCCTCGGATTATCCAAAGATTGATTATCCAAAGCCAGATGGAAAGCTGTCCTTTGACCGCCTAACTAACGTCAGTTTTGCCATGACAAATCATGCGGAAAATCAGCCTGTGCATTTACACCTCGCTGATCCAAGTTTGCCCATCTCTGTTAATCTACCTAAATACGCAGAGCCTGCGCAGCGCTATTGCCCCGCAGGTGTCTATGAGGTTGTGGAAGAGCCAGACAAAGACGCGCGGTTCGTAATTAACTTTCAAAACTGCGTGCATTGTAAAACTTGTGATATTAAAGATCCAAGCCAAAATATAACTTGGGTAACACCACAGGGTGGTGATGGACCAAATTATCCAAACATGTGATTTAGCACTATATTAAAATTATGATTGGAGCTGCTTGCAGAAATGCACCAGCACCAATTGTTTTTAAGCCTAACTCGCACTAGCTTAAAGGGTCCGGGGGGATACTTGTGATATATAACCTTAAAATCAAAATTATTGTGGCACTCTTTGGGGTGTGTTGTTTTACTCCGGCTGTTTCTCAAAATATTTCTGGTTCTTATCTTGCTGCTCGCCAAGCTGTGGTGCATCATGATTATAGAATTGCGACGGAATATTATGCGCGCGCTTTAGTGCAAGCCCCTGGAAATTTTGGATTGCTCTCACAGGCCTTATCGGCGTTTTTGGCTGTAGGAGAATTCAATAAGGCGCTTAGCATTGCTAATCTGCTTGAAACGAGTGGAAATGATTTACCACTAGCAAACTTTGTGATGCTTACTGCAGATTTTAAATCTGGGGAGTATGAGCAAGCTCTTGCAAGATTGTCTGCTGGGTCTGTTGCGGGACCAGCAATTGACGGGTTGTTTGAAGCCTGGGCTTTGATGGGGTTGGGCAAAGTCGGGGCGGCATTCGTTAAATTTGATGATATTGCAGCTATGGAAGGGACGCATAGCTTTGCGGGTTATCAAAAAGCATTGGCTCTCGCGCTCGTTGGAGATTTTGAAAGCGCAGAGGAGCTATTTGCAGGGGCTGAGAAGTCACCAATTTCCGTGAACGCAAGGGGTAGTTTTGCACGTGCTCAAATTTTGGGGCAACTTGATCAAAATGCAAAAGCGTCTGCATACTTGGAGAAAATCCATGGAGTTCAAGGAGACCCTCGATCTGTTGCGATGCGGGCGCGTTTTGATGCAGGAGCAAACGTAGAATTTGATATAGTCACCTCTGCAGCTGCAGGCGCAGGTGAGGTGTTGTTCTCTTTCGCCGAGGCTTTGCGTGACGGTAAGGCCCAGGACGGGCTGTTACTCTATGCGAGGATGGCAAATTATTTGGCACCACGCAATGTTGATGCAATTCTGTTAACGGCGCGTTTATTGGAAGGCCTAGGCAGCTATGACCTTGCCAATGAAGC
>JAPKEA010000244.1 GCA_028822275.1 Planktomarina sp.
GTAAGGAAAGCTGGTGTCATATTAAAGAGTATCCTTCTTTTAGATGTTAGATGTTAGATGTTAGATTTTAGATTTTAGATATGTGTAAATCAGAAGACTGGCCACAGAAAGCAAAAATATCAGAAATTTCGATTTTAAGCGCGTCAACTACCATTATTATGTCAGTATGTCATAAAAGACAGGTTATTTACAATTAATCAAATTCTCAGATATCGGAATCTATGCAGCGTCTATGCTTTAACAGATCATGAATACGTCTTTTAGGTGTTTTTTTAACAATATATTAGTGCCCCGGCCTAGCCCGGCATACCCATTAAAGGCGAAAGAGGCATGGAAATAAAATAACAGAAGCCTAAAAATTGAGGAAATTTAGACAAACAAACGTCGAACTAAAGGCCGTTTATCTCGTATTGATAGCCCTAGTTGAGATCCCTGATAATGAATGTTCCAATGCGACCAAAGCTTTGTCTCACAAAATTGACAAATCACTATCTAAGTGAGTTTTGGAAAGACATAACAGTTTTTACGCGGCGCCAAAAGCCAAAATGGAGTTCCCAGTTTAGGCAAAAAAACTGATGGCACAGAAGCAGTCAAAATCGCTCCTTGATCAAGCTCAAAATCTACCAAGGAGTTTTGCCCTAAAAACCGTGCACGGCAAACAACCCCATGTGCCGCTTGCCCCATCGCATCAGTCGGAACCGGACCGTGACCAGATCGGTCAAAATCAATTCGAATGTGCTGTGGACGGATAACAATGTCAAGTTCTGTACCATCCGGATGACCTGGCGCAAAAAATTCGCCAAATGGAGTGTTGGCCAATGCTCCCTTCACAATCGTTTGTATCAAATTTATATCACTAAAAAACGCAGCAGCTTCTCTGTCTATTGGGGAATTATAAATTGTGTACGGAGCTCCAGATTGGATAATTCGTCCGCCTCGCATGAGAGCAATTTCATCAGCCATTTTCATAGCCTCTGATGGATCATGTGTAACCATCAACACTGCTGCGCCATCCTCACGCAGAACTTTTAATGTTTCATCGCGAATACCATCCCGAAGCCGGTCATCTAAACTAGAAAAAGGCTCATCCAATAACATGATTTTCGGCTTTGGTGCCACAGCCCGTGCCAATGCAACCCTTTGCTGCTCACCGCCTGAAAGTTGATGTGGCATTTTTGATCCATAACCATTCAAATCAACCCGCTCCAATAAAAGTTCCGCCCTATTTCGTTTATCAGCTTTTGTGCCTGAAAGCCCAAATGCTACGTTTTCCAAAACAGAGAGGTGGGGAAACAATGCAAAATCCTGAAACATCATTCCAATGTTGCGATGCTCTGGCGGTAGAATGTGCTTAGAGTTAGATATCAAAGCGCCATCGACCAAAATTTGACCACTTTGTTGTTCTTCAACACCAGCAATCATTCGCAATGTGGTTGACTTTCCGCACCCTGACGGCCCCAACAGGCACGTAACTTGGCCAGGCTGCAACTGAATTGAAACATCATCCACAGCTGTAGTTTCCGCAAATCTGCGAGACAAATTTTTAATTTCTAGTCTCGGTTCTGACAATAGCTTAAACCTATACTTACAAAAACACTCAGGCTTATGTAATTTGGCAAATACTAATTAGCAACAGCCGAGCGCCTTCCTAACGGCTGCGCTAATAATGCAAAGCTTTTTTTAATTATGGTGCAGCTTTAGATAGTTGCATTTGTCGCACCACCGTCTAGTAAGATGTTTTGACCCACAATAAATGCAGCTTGTTGGGAGCATAGGAATGCACATGCTGCACCGAACTCTTCCCGCGTACCATAGCGACGTACAGGGATTGTGGTTTCACGCTGTTTCCTTGCTTGCTCCATCGTGATGCCCTGATTTAAGACAACACCTGAATCAAGTGCTATCATTCGATCAGTGGCGTGGACCCCTGGCAAAAGATTGTTGATTGTGACACCCATTTCTGCAACTTGTCGCGCTGTACCAGCAACATAACCGGTTAATCCAGTACGCGCCGCATTCGATAAACCCAAAATAGCAATTGGAGCTTTTACCGATTGGCTGGTGATATTGACCACTCGGCCCCATCTACGTGTCATCATTCCCGGCAAGCATGCTTTCATCATAGCAATCGGGGCTAACATATTAGCGTCGATTGCAGCAATAAAATCATCCCTATCCCAGTCTGACCATAATCCAGGTGGCGGACCACCGGCATTGGTAACCAAAATATCAACACAGCCCGCAGATTCCAAAATCTTGGATTGACCCTCTGGCGTCGTAACATCGCATGCAACAGTCGTAATATCAATTTCGTAAGTCGATCTGAGCTCCTCTGCAACTACTTCAAGATCCTTGGAGTTTCGAGCATTCATGACCAAATGAACACCTTCGGCTGCCAGAGCCTCAGCACAACCGCGTCCCAACCCTTTAGATGAAGCGCAAACTAACGCCGTTTTTCCGGCAATTCCCATGTCCATTTTAGACCTCTCATTATTACTTAATACTTAAACAATAAGCATCATGATATTGCTACTTTATAACACCCATTGTTATTTAAATTCTAATTTAAACAAACAAGGGTCTAAATAACTTAAATACAGTAATAATAATCTAGCCGATAAAGCAGTATTAAAGATTGAAAAGTAGTTCAAAATAACTTACTTTACCCCCACTCCGTTGCGCAGAACAGGTTGGTAAATCATTATCTCGTTGAACGGACCCTGTTAAGAAAAATTTGTAATACTTTAAGTAAACTATAAGTCATAAGTGTCATATAGTTTTGGCTTTCTTGAAATCTTGCTAACTGCATTAAGCTTACTTATACGCCTTATATGTTCGAAAAACAGACAAACCTTCCACCAGAAATTGCGCGGCGACGCACATTTGCTATTATCAGTCATCCTGACGCTGGCAAAACCACTCTCACTGAGAAATTTCTTTTGTATGGTGGTGCCATTCAGATGGCAGGCCAAGTGCGTGTGAAAGGCGAAGCCAGACGGACTCGATCAGATTTTATGAAAATGGAACAGGATCGCGGAATTTCAGTTTCAGCCTCCGCGATGTCTTTCGATTTTCAGACCTACCGGTTTAATCTCGTAGATACCCCAGGGCACGCTGACTTTTCAGAAGATACATACCGCACGCTGACAGCTGTAGATGCGGCTGTCATGGTTATAGATGGTGCCAAAGGTGTCGAAAGTCAGACACAAAAGCTATTTGAGGTATGTCGCATGCGTGACCTTCCTATCTTGACTTTTTGTAACAAGATGGATCGTGAAAGCCGCGATACCTTTGACATTATAGACGAGATCCAAGAAAATCTTGCTATCGATGTTACGCCTGCATCCTGGCCCATTGGGCGAGGCCGAGATTTTATTGGTACTTATGATATCCTCCGCGACCGGTTAGAACTTATGAACCGCGCAGATCGCAACAAGTTAGCTGAATCAGTTTCAATAAACGGGTTAGATGATCCACTCCTAGCAAAGCATGTGCCAACAGATTTGCTTGAAGTTTTCTTGGAAGAAATCGAGATGGCACGTGAACTACTTCCAAAATTTGATCAACAAGCTTTGCTTGAAGGAACCATGACACCCATTTGGTTTGGTTCCGCTATTAACTCATTCGGCATCCAAGAACTGATGCAGGGCATAGCAGACTTTGGCCCGCAACCGCAGCCCCAACGAGCATTACCACGGCAAATTTCTCCAGAAGAGACAAAAGTCACAGGCTTTGTTTTTAAAGTTCAAGCGAACATGGATCCCAAGCACCGGGATCGAGTCGCCTTCCTGCGTCTGGCGTCAGGACACTTTAAGCGCGGTATGAAGCTGACGCACGTAAGAACAAAAAAACCTATGTCAGTTTCAAATCCAGTCATGTTTCTCGCGGCTGATCGAGAATTGGCTGAGGAGGCATTTGCAGGAGACATCATAGGTATTCCAAACCACGGGCAGTTGAGGATTGGAGATACGCTAACCGAAGGTGAACTACTCAGAGTTTCAGGTATTCCAAGTTTTGCACCCGAATTACTCCAAAATGTTCGCGCCGGCGATCCTTTAAAATCAAAACACCTTGAGAAAGCACTGATGCAATTCGCAGAGGAAGGCGCAGCGAAAGTGTTCAAGCCCATGATTGGTTCAGGCTATGTTGTGGGTGTTGTGGGCGCGCTTCAGTTTGAAGTCCTTGCCAGCCGTATTGAGCTTGAATATGGCTTGCCAGTTCGAATGGAACAAAGTCACTTTACCTCCGCTCGCTGGGTTGGAGGGGTTCAAACCAAAGTGGATGCTTTCGTCGATGCAAACAAACAGCATATGGCGAAAGACCATGACGGCGATATAGTATTTTTAACACGTCTACAGTGGGATATTGATCGGGTTAGTCGTGACTACCCAGACGTATCTCTAACAGCTACCAAAGAAATGGCTGTTTGACCTAATTCAATAGTAAATTCTGATTTTAAGATAAATGTTTCTGAAACCTTTTGACCACCTTAACTATAAAAAATCAAATAAAAGCCCATATTTATGGTGTTCAAAGTCGAATTGACCTGTACGAGAATAGCACCTATACGGGTCCGGCTGGTATATGACTGACACACCGATGGGCGCAACAGACAGGCGTCCTAAAATTGTC
>JAPKEA010000245.1 GCA_028822275.1 Planktomarina sp.
AACGTGGATTGCCTGGAGATGATGCAGACGAGCAAGCTCGTTGGATCGAAGCTACCGTTGTGTGCGACACCGCCATTAGGGTTTGTGGGCTATATTTACCAAATGGAAACCCTGCACCAGGACCTAAATACGACTATAAACTAAAATGGATGAAGCGCCTTAAGCGACGTGCTGAAGAGCTTATTGCTGCTGAGGAGCCTGCATTGATGGCAGGCGATTATAATATAATAGCGCAGCCTGAAGATGCAGCCGAACCCGAAAAATGGCAGGATGATGCATTATATTTACCAAAATCACGGGCAGCCTTTTGGGAAATTTTAAATATTGGGTTCACCGAAGCATTTCGTTCAATTCACCAAGGTCCTGGGCATTACTCGTTCTGGGATTACCAGGCAGGAAGCTGGCAGCGGAATAATGGCATTCGTATCGACCACTTTTTGTTAACTCCACAGTGCGCTGATTTGTTACTAGATTGTAGTATTGACTTCGGTATCCGAGGCCGGGAGCGGCCATCCGATCATGTGCCAGTTTGGATTAGTTTAGACGTGTAAGTCATTGTAATACCTAAATCCTACAGAAATTATCTTAAATCATAATTTAAAGATCAGTCGTCCCTATGAACTTTTTCGCGACGCTCGTGACGCTCTTGGGCTTCTACACTCATTGTAGCAATTGGGCGAGCATCGAGCCTGCGGAGTGAAATAGGCTCACCTGTATCTTCGCAATATCCGTATTCACCTTCTTCAATTCGCCTTAAAGCAGACTCAATTTTAGAAACTAATTTACGCTGTCGATCACGTGTTCTCAATTCAAGTGCACGATCAGTTTCTTCGCTAGCCCGATCGGAGATGTCAGGAATTGCACGTGTGCTGTCCTGCAGTGTTTCAATAGTGTCCTTGCTGTCTGACATCAATTCGCTCTTCCACGTGAGTAATTTCCGACGGAAATATTCCACCTGAAGATCATTCATGAACGGCTCATCATCCGCCGGAGTATAATTGTCCGGTAAAAATATTTCAGCTTTCATAAGAAATTTCCTTACTGATTTACGCAGCACAGAGCTTATGCCAAGGGCCATTGAGCGCGATGTATCCAAATTTATGGTGATTGTCACGTGGAAAACAGGAATTTGAACATCTCTAATCTCATGCTAAGACACCCCAGAACATTTAGAGAGTCGCATCGTGAAATTTAAATCTACAGACACATACATAGCCGCAGATGATCTCGCCGTCGCTGTAAACGCTGCAGTCACTTTAGAGCGCCCTCTTCTCGTTAAAGGAGAGCCCGGAACTGGCAAAACTGAACTTGCACGTCAGGTGGCAAGCTCACTGGAAATGGAAATAATTGAGTGGAACATAAAATCTACTACAAGGGCACAGCAAGGTCTCTATGAATACGATGCCGTGAGCCGACTGCGTGATAGTCAGTTGGGTGACGCTCGTGTGCACAGCGTCGAAAACTACATTAAAAAAGGAAAGCTGTGGAAGGCATTTGACACTGAACAGAAAGTGGTTTTGTTGATCGATGAAATTGATAAGGCAGACATCGAATTTCCCAATGACCTTTTGCAAGAACTAGATCGTATGGCGTTCCACGTTTATGAAACTGGCGCGACTGTGGAAGCTAAACACCGTCCGGTTGTGATAATCACATCTAATAATGAAAAAGAACTTCCAGACGCATTTTTGCGGCGTTGTTTTTTTCACTACATAAGCTTTCCCGATCCAGAAACATTACGAAAAATCATCGAAGTACATCACCCAAGCTTGAAATCTCAATTGCTCGAAACGGCCTTAACCCAATTTTTTGAAATTCGAGAGACATCTGGTCTTAAAAAGAAACCTTCAACGAGTGAAGTCCTGGATTGGCTGAAGCTGATACTAGCAGAAGACCTAACACCAGAGGATCTAAAACGGGATGGTGTCAACGCGCTTCCCCAGTTGCATGGCGCCTTGTTGAAAAATGAGCAAGATGTTCATCTGTTTGAACGCTTAGCATTTCTCCAGCGTAGTGGTCGATAACTAAAAACTCACTATAATCATTACTGTAGATGATTTAGGCGACGATTTTAGCCTTAATCTACATACAGCCAGTAAAATTGGATAAAGCATGACTTACATTGGATTACTTACCGGCGCAGTATTTGGGAGCTTACTAGCCTGGCGGCGAAAGGGTATGCTTTTAGATATCCTTCAGTATATGGCTGTTTGTTCGATTATCGGCGGTCTTTTGGCTTTAATACTAAATGTATTTATACTTCGTTGGGTCTAGACCTTAATGTTTTTGCCATTTTTTGCCAACCTAAGAGCCTCCAACATTCCCGTATCTATTCGGGAGTTTTTGGCTTTTCTAAACGCAATAAAAATGAATTTATCAACATATGATATGGAGCACTTTTATTTGCTTGCCCGAACCATTTTAGTGAAGGACGAACGTAATCTGGACAAATTTGATCGTGCTTTTTCCGCAACCTTTGAAGGTCTTGAGCAAATTTCAACTAACGAAATGCTCGAACGAACGGATTTACCGGAAGACTGGTTGCGTAAGCTAGCAGAAAAAACTTTATCGGAGGCTGATAAGGCCGAGATTGAATCTTTAGGAGGGTTTGACAAGTTAATGGAAGCCCTGCGCAAACGTCTCTATGAACAAAAAGGTAGGCATCAGGGCGGCAACAAATGGGTTGGAACTGCGGGAACATCGCCTTTTGGTGCTCATGGTTATAATCCTGAAGGAGTACGTATTGGACAATCCGAAAGTCGTCACCAGCGGGCTGTAAAAGTTTGGGATAAACGGAATTTTAAAAATTTAGACGGTGATGTTGAGCTGGGCACCCGCAACATAAAAGTAGCATTAAAGAGGCTACGTAAATGGGCTCGTGATGGTGCACAAGAAGAACTTGATTTAGATAATACCATCAGAAAAACAGCTGAAAATGGTTATCTTGACGTGCAAACTCGACCTGAACGTCGTAATGCCGTAAAAATACTATTGTTTTTAGATGTTGGTGGCTCAATGGATCCACATATTAAATTGGTAGAAGAACTTTTTTCTGCAGCCCGCTCAGAATTTAAGCATCTGAAAAGCTATTACTTTCACAACTGCCTGTATGACGGCGTTTGGAGTGACAATGCTCGACGTTGGGACGCGCAAATACCAACAGACGAGATTTTAAGAACATACGGCCCCGACTATAAGTGCATATTTGTAGGAGACGCCTCGATGTCGCCATACGAAATAGCATACGCCGGTGGAGCGAATGAGCACTGGAACCCAATTGCTGGACAAGTTTGGCTTCGACGGGCACAAGTCCAATGGGCAAATTCAATTTGGCTGAACCCAGTACCAGAGAAATACTGGCCGTACACCCAATCCATAGGTATGGTTCAGGAACTATTTGAAAATAGGATGGTTCCCATGACATTAGGTGGAATTTCAAAGGGTATGAAATTGTTAACTTAATGAAGCTGAGGCTTGAAACCGAAGCCAAGCTATACCATTTAACAACTATGCAATTTATTGTTCCACTACTCCTTGCTGTTGTATTTGGCGTTGCCAGCTATCTGTTCTCAGTAACAAAATCAAATAATGCGCTAGCTGCAAACTCAGAGCCGTTAAATGATCCATCGCTCGAAAACATATTTCAGCGAATGGCAAACGCGCTCGATGTGCAGTATCTCCGTTTGAACATATATAAAATTGATTCTGTAAATGGTCTTGCCGCAGCAAATAGTCAAATTTATATAACTCAAGGATTTATCAACAAGTACGCGGGTGGTGAAGTAACGGCCACTGAACTTGCATCTGTAGTGGCCCATGAATTAGGCCATGTAGCGCTGGGTCACACACGCCGCCGATTGATAGACTTTTCTGGACAGAATGCTATGAAAACCGCTCTATCCATTACACTTAATAGATTTATACCATTTATTGGACCGTGGATCGCTAACCTCGCTGTTACAATAGTTGCTGCTCGTATGTCCCGCAAAGATGAATTTGAAGCTGACGCCTATGCAACCGCATTAATGATAAAGTCCGGACTAGGAGTCAGACCTCAAAAAGACTTACTATCGAAGCTTGATAAAATAACGGGTGTCGGCGGTGGCACTCCTGCTTGGTTTCTTAGCCATCCAAAAACAAGAGATCGCCTTCGAGCTATTGAGCAAAACGAAGTTAAATGGACCGGAGAATTAAGCTAGCTTTTCGAACTTATACCCAAACTGACCTAACCAAGATTTACGCCATAATCTCTTGGTATTTAAATCAGGGTTCCGTAATAAAGTTTCTGAAACAATTGGCTGAAGAGCTTCATAAATCTGTTTTGGATATCTTTGTAACGCCATACACAACAATTGATCGGGATCGTAACGATTAAGGCCGTAGTGGATTAATTCATTTTTGGGAAAATCCTTTTTGTTGAAGGTCACAATAGCATCAGCATTTTGTGCCACGGCCAGCGCCAAGACGTGGATGTCATTCTTATCGGGAAGCCAAAATTCAACTAAATTTTGAGGATTTGGATAAATAGTATCTGGATTATTTCTCTTAAATTGAGTGACGGCCACGTAATCTTCGAGGGTTTCCATGGAGTTTTTACCAGCGCGACGCCATTCCTCTAAAATAT
>JAPKEA010000246.1 GCA_028822275.1 Planktomarina sp.
GTCCACCGGAATACCGCGCCCGTTGTCCCGAATTGTGACCGAATGATCGGCCAAAAGTTCGACCTCAATGCGATTGGCATGACCGGCAACGGCTTCGTCCATTGAGTTGTCTAGGACCTCTGCCACCAAGTGGTGCAAAGCGCGTTCATCTGTGCCACCGATATACATGCCAGGACGTTTGCGAACAGGTTCGAGCCCTTCGAGAACCTCAATGGATGAGGCGTCATAGATCGGCTCAGAAGCGTTCGATAAAAGGTCTTTTGACATATGCCTACTCTTTCATTTATTAATACATACAATGCCAGAAGTTACGCTGTAATAAAAGAGCTTGGCTACATGTAGGGTCATGTTCTAAGCACTAAATTTTTTAACCCATGCTGTACTGGTTAAGTTTCCACTAAAAAATAGTGACAACGACCGAAATGTGAGTATAGGCGTTTTGCTATGACGCAATCCAGAATAATAAAAACAGAGGCACGTTCGTTGCTTTTTCTCGGCATCCCTTTGGCGGGGAGCCAAGTGGCGCAATTTGCTGTCCATACCACAGACACTTTAATGTTGGGTTGGTACTCTGTAATTGCTTTAGCGCAAGTGACGCTTGGGGCTCAGGTTTTGTTTGTAGCCTACATTGTAGCTTCTGGTTTTGCCTTTGCCATTTTACCCATGGTGGCGAAAGCGTCGGCAGAAGGCGACTTAATTCAAGTGCGGCGCGTGACACGAATGGGACTATGGCTGTCTACACTTGCAGCAGGTATTTTATTTTTGCCTATGTGGTTTGCGGCTCCGTTACTGGAGGCCATGGGACAGGATCCTTTGGTGGCGCAGGGCGGCCAGGAATATTTACGTATTGCGGGGTTCGGTCTCTGGCCGGTGTTATGGGGTTTGGTTCTCCGAAGTTATCTCTCAGCACTCGAACATACGGGGATTGTACTTTGGGTGTCCCTTAGCGTGTTGGTAATAAATGCCTTTGTCAATTATGCGCTGATTTTTGGTTATTGGGGCTTTCCTGAGTTTGGTCTAAAAGGGGCAGCGATAGCTTCTGTTATTGCAGCAGTACTCTCGTTCTTTGGATTTGTTGTTTATATTCAAATTTATTTTTCTGAACAAGAGATGTTTGCACGGTTTTGGCGAGCTGACTGGGTAACCATCAGTGTCGTCAGTCGGATGGCTTTGCCAATTTCTGCGACAGCACTGGCGGAAAGTGGGCTGTTCGCAGCTTCAGCACTCATGATGGGTTGGTTGGGACACCTTGAATTGGCGGCACATGGAATTGTTTTGCAATTGGCCGCAATGACATTTATGGTTCATATGGGGTTAGCGCAAGCTGGTACAGTTCGGGTAGGTAAGGCTTTTGCACGACAAGAATGGGATGCGGTCAGTTTGACGGCGAAGGTCTCGATTTCTCTTTCTACGGTTTTTGCAATAATTGCGATGGCCTGCTTTTTGGGAATACCAAATTTTCTAATTGGCATTTTTTTAGATCATCAGGATCCATTTTCTGTTGATATTTTGCGCATCGGGACATTGCTTCTGATTTTTGCTGCCCTTTTTCAATTTGTGGATGGAGCGCAAGTTATTGCCTTGAGTATTTTGAGAGGCATGCAAGATACACGTAGTCCAATGATTATTGCAGCCGTATCATACTGGCTTATAGGCCTACCAGTTGGGTACGTCTTGGGGTTTGTTTACGATTTTAAAGAAGTCGGAATTTGGCTGGGTCTGGTCGCTGGGCTTTTGGTGGCAGCAGTTTTGTTGTGGGTGCGGTTTGTGATATTGGTTCATAATTATATGACCTCCTAACCTCTAGCTGCGTTTTGTGTGGTTAATACTCTGATAAATCTCATTGAGATAGTGATTGGTAAGTGTGATCTGACGCTGACTGACCCAGTACTTGACAGGATCCTTAGCATCGTCCGTGTAAAACCATAGCCTCTGAAATTTAATGCATATTGAGATTTTGTTTCAAATTAAAACTCGGCAAAAATTTTGAATCCTTTTACAGGCTTCCTGAAGGTTTACATCTGAAATTGCATAGCTGACCCGAAAGTTTGGGGATAAACCAAAAGCAGCACCAAAAACGATGGCGACGCCGACATCTTCAAGTAAGGCCGTTGCAAATGTTTCGTCATCTTCAATTATCAATCCATTAGGTGTCTTTTTGCCAATCAATCCTGCGATAGAGGGGTAGACATAAAAAGCACCTTGCGGTGTTGGGCAAGTGATGCCTTCAGCTTCGTTTAGCATATTGACCACAAGGTCACGTCGACGGGAAAAAATATGATTATTTCTAGTTAAAAATTCTTGGGTTCCGTTTAACGCTTCAAGTGCGGCCCATTGGCTGACCGAGCATGGGTTTGATGTTGATTGCGACTGCACCTTGCGCATTGCTGCAATCAAATGCTGTGGACCTGCAGCATACCCAATACGCCAGCCGGTCATAGCATAAGCTTTTGACACACCATTGCAGGTAAGAGTGCGCTCGTACAAAGCGGGCTCAACCTCAGCAGGAGTACAGAATTCAAAATCTCCATAAGCTAAATGCTCATACATATCGTCTGTCATGACCCAAACATGGGGATGACGAAGTAAGACATCAGTTAGAGCTGACAACTCATTCCAGTTGTAACCAGCCCCGGTCGGGTTGGATGGGGAGTTGAAGATCAGCCATTTAGTTTTTGGTGTAATAGCGGCTTCAAGCTCGGCTGCGGTTAACTTGTATTCATTTTTGACTGAGGCTTCCGCAAAGACGGGTGTTCCACCTGCCAGAAGAACCATATCAGGATAAGAGACCCAATAGGGTGCGGGAATTATAACCTCATCACCTTCATTTATAGTCGAAATTAGGGCGTTATATAAAATTTGTTTACCACCAGTGCCGACACTTACTTGGTCTGCTGTGTAGCTCAGTTTGTTATCTCTTAAAAATTTTGTACAAATTGCTTGCTTTAACTCGGGCATTCCATCGGGGGCTGTATATTTGGTTTTACCGGCTGCAATAGCTTGAACAGCTGCCGCCTTGATGTTTTCAGGCGTATCAAAATCGGGCTCACCTGCACCAAGAGCAATAATGTCCCGACCAGCGGCTTTTAATTCAGCAGCTTTTGTTGTTACGGCTATTGTTGGAGAGGATTTTACGCGATCAAGCGTTTGGGATAAAAAGGGCATGGCAACCTCAGGCTGGGAGTTTACGTACAGCTGTAGTAGAACTCTGGAAAGATTGCTGCAAGTAGAACCGATTGGAAAGAATCAATAAGATGGAAACAGGTGAAGAAGCGGAATTTGATTGGTTTGGCCCTGAGGCTGCCACATTTGGCGATCGGGTAGCTGGTGCGCGGGAGAATGCGGGGATGACCCAAATAGAATTATCCCGGCGTCTTGGTATAAAGCTTGTAACTTTACAGAGCTGGGAAGAGGATCGCTCTGAGCCGCGTGCCAATAAGTTACAGATGCTTGCAGGAATGCTAAATATCTCCCTCCTTTGGGTCCTTAGTGGTCAAGGCTTTGGTCCTGATGAACCGGGCATTGATCCGGTCCCGGATGATATTTCTAGTATTCTCCTCGAGATTAGATCTATAAAAACTTCTATGTTACGCACCGCAGATCGGTTGGGTCAATTAGAGAAAAAACTTCGTTTGGTAATTAAGTAATGGAAACTCAGGAACATTTTGTGAAGCGTCTCAGGATGAGATCGATACGTCGTGGTATTAAGGAAATGGACATAATTTTAGGTCACTTTTCAGAGATGACGCTTAATTCCCTAAGTGTTGAGCAGCTCCAAAACTATGACGTTTTATTGTCAGAAAATGATCATGATTTATATGCATGGGTATCTGGTGCGTTGCCTCCTCCTGATAAATTTTCCGAAATCATCTCAAAAATTGCTCAGAAAATGGCTCAAAAATTGTTTTAGGTGCTTTGGTTCATTAGGGCTTGGGAAGTTTTTGAAGCGAGAGTAACCCGCGTTAAGCAAACAAAAGATCTAGCCAATGGCTTTATAGAAAACTCCGTTGGTAATTTCATATTGGTCTAGCAGGTGCACCGAGTGGTTTTGGATCAGTTAAAAACTTAAGATCTTAATAGCTCATTAATCTAGGTCAAAAATCTTAGATGTGATCAAGTTTGATATACTTAGGCCAGCAATTTAAGCTTATAACTTCCAACTCTCGTCGCAGTTTCTTTGAGATCACTGTTCATAATCTTGAAAGCCAAAAGCTACTTCTAAAAATGCATTTGGGCAGCTCCTTTCGAACACCAAAAAGTGCACTGGCGCGTAGGGCATAGAAAGCAGGTTTTCTCAAGCTTGTGAGGTTTTAGTATATGGGCCAATCCATTGGTTTGCAGAACATATCCTTTTGTTCAACAAACCCAGATAAATGCAGAGCCTGCACTAAAGCTTGACGGAACGCAGCTTGTACACTTTGGAAAGCATGAACAAGTCTAAATAAGACTTTTGCTAGAAAACCATCAAAATGTGGTTTTAAAACCTACCAATGGCTAGTGTTCTCCATTGATAACCAGGGTTCGGCCGGGACTTTGCTGTCACCAGCCTGCAAGAGCTCGATCGAAATATTATCAGGACTGCGAAC
>JAPKEA010000014.1 GCA_028822275.1 Planktomarina sp.
CTGACTTACAAAAGCTTTGAACCAATTGGTCCGGCTTGTTTGCCGGTTTGACGAAGGAATATCGATGGTGGTTGAGCCAACTCTTAGAGGAGCACGAATATGAAATTATTGCGATTTGGGTTAAACGGTGCAGAGAAACCGGGGATTGTTGACGCGGACGGCAGGGTTCGCGATCTGAGCAGGATTGTCCCCGACATTTCTGGCGCGGTGTTGTCAGATGAAGGTATGCAGGCGATCCGTGATACTGACCTTACAACGTTGCCAATTGTCTCTGCCGACACGCGGCTTGGACCATGCGTGGTGGGCACCGGTAAATTCATTTGTATTGGTTTGAATTACGCAGATCACGCTGCCGAAAGTGGAATGGATGTCCCGACAGAGCCTGTGATTTTCATGAAAGCTACAAGCGCAATTTGTGGCCCGAACGATCCCATTATCATCCCTCGTGGATCAGAGAAAACTGATTGGGAAGTAGAGCTGGCGGTCATTATCGGAAAGCGAGCAAAATATGTGACTGAAGCTGATGCGATGGATTATGTTGCAGGCTACGCCGTGACAAATGATGTGTCCGAACGCGCTTTTCAGCTAGAACGCCTTGGCCAATGGACCAAAGGAAAAAGCTGTGACAACTATGGGCAGCTTGGTCCATGGTTAGTGACCCGGGATGAGGTCGACGACCCTCAGGCAATGGGCATGTGGCTGACCGTAAACGGCAAAACCATGCAGGATGGTTCGACCAAAACGATGGTTTATGGCGTGGCGCACATTATCAGTTATCTGAGCCAATTCATGAGCTTGCAACCTGGGGATGTCATTTCAACAGGTACGCCGCCCGGTGTTGGCATGGGCCAGAAACCCCAGCAATATTTGCGACCTGGCGATGTGGTGGAACTTGGTATCGCAGGCCTCGGCCAACAACGCCAAGCTGTAATTTCAGACCCTGAATGAAAGGAAAATACATGACAAAACTAATCGATACTCATCAACATCTTATCTATCCAGATGTTGCAGGCTACAGCTGGACCGACGGAATTCAACCGCTGGCCAACAGATCCTTTACGCTTGCCCAATATCAAGACCTTAGCAAGGATGCCGATGTTTCCGGCACACTATTTATGGAAACCGGTGTGGATGATGCCGATTACCAAGCCGAGATACGATATGTGGCTGATCTGGCGAAAGAACCCGAAAACAGGATTTTGGGCATAATCGCGTCGTGTCGACCAGAAGACGACACCGGTTACTCGGATTGGTTGGACGAATGTGATGACTTGGGTGTGGTTGGTTATCGCCGTGTTTTGCACGTTATGGATGACGACCTTTCAACCACAAACACGTTTCGGCGTAATATTAATGCACTGGGCGTCCGCCAAAAACCGTTCGATCTCTGTATGCTGCCAAAGCAATTATCTATCGGGCGCGCACTTGCGAAAGCATGCCCAAACACAACGATTGTCCTTAACCATTGTGGAGTTCCTGACATCGCGGGCGGCGCGCTTGACCCATGGCGTGCGGACATGACCGCCTTAGCCGAGCTCGATAATGTTTACTGCAAACTGTCGGGTTTGCTGGCCTATTGCGCGCCGGCGGAGGCGACGCTCGCCGCAATAAACCCCTATGTTGAACATGTTCTAGAAGTCTTTGGACCAAGCCGAATGGTATGGGGCAGTGATTGGCCTGTTGTTGAATTAGCCAATGGATTACCCGATTGGCTGAGTGTCACAGCCGAAATCTTTGGTCAACTGACGCGGGGCGAATCAGCCGCGATTGGCGCCAATACTGCAAAGAACATCTTTTTGGATGGATGAAATCTGGCGACTTCTGGGCTAATCCATCTAGCATATATTGATCCAAAAACCTCACACCAACCCGAGATTTCAAAATGGTAATTACAATTACGAACATGACAGTCCGAGATATCCGTTTCCCAACATCGCGAACTAATGCGGGTTCGGATGCCAAAACCCCGGACCCAGATTATTCAGCGGCCTATCTGGTCCTTCATACCGATCACCCCAGTGGTCTAGAGGGTCACGGCCTTACATTTACCCTTGGACGTGGAAATGACCTTTGCGTCGAAGGCATTAAATGTTTGCGGCACCTGATAATTGGTAGGACGCTAGAAGATATCACCGAAAACATGGGGGCGTTTACCCGGCAAATTGGTGGGGATAGCCAGCTGCAATGGGTGGGCCCTGAAAAAGGGGTAATTCATATGGCTGCCGGTGCGGTTACCAACGCCGTTTGGGATGCTTGGGCTAAGGTTGAAAATAAGCCGCTTTGGAAACTTGTGGCGGATATGACCCCCATGGAACTGGTGCGCTGTGTGAATTTCCAGCATATAACTGATGCAATTACTCCGGACCAGGCTTTGGAAATCTTGCAAAATCTTGAAGCTACAAAACTTGACAGAACCGCAAAATTAGAAGACCACGGTTACCCAGCCTATACAACTTCTGTGGGTTGGATGGGCTATGATGATGATAAACTTCGCCGCCTTTGTCGCGAAGCCTTGGCGCAAGGCTATACCCATATGAAGGTAAAAGTCGGTGGTGACCCCGACGGTGATCTGCGCCGTTGCCGTCTAATCCGTGAAGAGATTGGGCCGGATCTGAAAATGATGCTGGATGCAAATCAGGTTTGGGACGTAGACGAAGCCATCATAAACATGGAAAAATTGGCCGAAGTTGATCCTTGGTGGATTGAGGAACCAACAAATCCAGATGACATTTTAGGGCATGCCAAAATCGCGCGCGCCGTTGCACCGATTGGTGTCGCAACTGGCGAAGCCTGCCAGAATAGGGTGATGTTCAAGCAGTTCATGCAGGCCAATGCAATCGAGTTTTGTCAGGTGGACAGTTGCCGCATGGCGGGTGTTGGAGACGTGCTGGCGGTATTGTTGATGGCAGCAAAGTTTGACATCAAAGTTTGTCCCCACGCGGGTGGTGTTGGCCTGTGCGAATATGTACAGCATCTGGCCATGATCGATTACATCTGCATCTCGGGAACAATGACGGACCGTGTGGTGGAATACGTTGATCACTTACATGAGCATTTTCAACAACCCGTCGTCATGAAGAACGGTCGCTACATGCCGCCGCAAGCCCCAGGATATAGCATCGAGATGAAACCACAGTCGTTGGACGATCATCAGTTTCCTGACGGTCGGGTTTGGACTTAGTCCTGCGAAGTCGTTCAGTTGTTGACTCAAAGCACCTTTTTTAACTTGTCGGGTAGGGAGTTTAGTCGGTTAGCTCGAGGCCAACGCTTTGACTATTGAGCACGACGCAACTCAGAGTTCTCCTAACCCTTTTCGCCACTCTAGTCAGCTAGAGGCACGATTTACTGCGATAGTCCCTTTAATTAATGGCATCCCAATTTATTAACATAATATCTTCACGTTAAAAGCTGATTTGGACCTTCATGGCTTGGCTTCGATCACCAGCGATTTCAAAAGCAGTTTTTGCCTCGGCAATTCCAAAACTGTGAGTGATTAAGGGATCAACAACAATTAAACCTGACTGCATCAAGTCAACCCCGGCGGCGAACTCTGAATCGAAACGAAACGAGCCACGAAGGGTAATTTCCTTGGCGGTTATGGCCTGCATTGGAACTTTCATATCACCGCCCAACCCAAGTTGTACAAGAGTTCCTCCAGGGCGCAAACACGCAACGCCGGTCGCTAAAGCTGGGGCAGCACCAGAGCATTCCAAATGAACCTCAACTTGGCCTTTCTCAGCGTGAAAAGCATTCAAGGCATCCGGTTCTGTTCTTGTATTTAGAACAATATCTGCGCCGCAGGTCTGGGCTATATCTAGGGTGTAATCGGATAAATCAGTAGCAATAATACGCTTGGCTCCTGCGTGACGGGCAGCCAATACGCTTAGGCATCCAATGGGGCCGCATCCGGTAATCAACACGGTCTTACCAGATAAATTCCCTGCCTGCTTTACAGCATGTATGCACACTGCCAGGGGCTCAGCCATTGCGGCTTGCGCCGCTGTAAGGCCATCGGCCGGCACGCATTGTTCGGCCTTGGCTATCAGTTGCTGCTGGAATGCACCTTGGATATGTGGAAAGGGCATTGCACTGCCATAAAAGCGCATATTCAAGCAATGATTTTCTTGGCCCGCGCTACAATATAGGCAGTCAAAACAGGGCCGCGATGGGGAGACTGCAACCAATTGGCCAACTCTTACCTGCGTAACGCCAATCCCTATGGCGGACACTATTCCTGATACTTCGTGGCCCAGCACCATGGGCTCGCGAAGCTGAATGGGGCCAAATCCACCATGCTGGAAATAATGCAGATCTGAACCGCAAATACCACCCGTTCTCATATGGACTAAAACTTCATCAGCCGCTGGCTGAGCGATGTCACGCGTTTCAATGCGTAGATCGCCTGCTGCATGAATTACGATTGATTGGTTTGGGTGCAACATTAGTGTTTCTCCATCTCATTTTTAACCGTAGACTACAGTCAGTTTAATAAATGCACCAAAGGAAACTTCAATGACGCTAAATATGTTTAACTTGTCTGGTAAACGCGCTCTTATCACGGGATCTAGCCAAGGGATTGGCTTTGCTCTGGCTCGCGGCCTAGCGGGAGCTGGTGCTGAAATAGTACTTAATGGGCGCGACCAAGCTAAATTAGATGCTGCAACTCAGAAACTTACGACTGATGGCGCGACAATTTACTCTTTGGCATTTGACGCAACAGATCATGACGCTGTACGAGTTGCCGTTGATAATTTTGAGGCTAAGGTTGGGTCTATTGACATCCTAATCAACAATGCTGGAATGCAGCATCGTACAGAGTTACATAATTTTCCGGCTGACGCATTTGAGCGCTTATTGCAAACTAATATCGCTTCAGTGTTTCATGTGGGGCAAGCGGTTGCACGCCATATGATTGAGCGTAAGTGTGGTAAGATCATTAATATTGCGTCCGTTCAAACTGCATTGGCGCGCCCTGGAATTGCCCCTTACACTGCCACTAAAGGCGCAGTTGGCAATTTGACCAAAGGTATGGCGACCGATTGGGCACAATATGGTATTAATTGTAATGCCATCGCGCCAGGCTATTTTGATACGCCTTTAAACGCGGCATTGGTCGCTGATACAGATTTTAGCGCATGGTTGGCTAAGCGCACACCTGCCGGGCGTTGGGGCGAAGTTGAAGAATTGGTTGGCGCTGCGGTGTTTTTAGCATCGGCCGCGTCTACTTTCGTAAATGGGCATATTCTCTATGTTGATGGGGGCATCACTGCATCCTTGTAGGGCATGAGCTAATTTGGATTAAAATTAGTTAGAATGCCACTTGCAAGTTTTTAAGAATTTGACTTAAGTACTTGAACTTAACTGGGCGCGGGGTGTCTTCCGGACCCGTCCAGCGTCATAAGCAGCGTGTGAAATCCCCGTAAAATCTGATGTGTGAGGCATCTTTTTTTGAATAGACGGTTGTAGCCATTCTATCGTCAAAACAATGGGAGCAAACAATGAATACTGTAGGTGTAGTAGGTCTTGGCGATATGGGCAGTGGCCTTGCCAAAAACCTTATTAAAAATAACTTTTTTGTGACTGGCGCTGACCTGTTACCGGACAGACAGCGTGCCTTTCTCGAAATGGGTGGCCAGCTGTGTAACAGCCCGTCTGAGGTTGGCCGTGATGCTAGTGCGGTTTTCATCATGGTTATGACGGGTGAAGAAGTCAAAAATGTTATTTTTGGCGATGATGGATTGTTGCGCTCTATGTCAAAGGGCAGTGCGATCATTTTATCGGCCACAATAAAGCCGCAGGAAGCGCGAGAAATTGGTGCATTAATGGCAGGCTCAGGTGTTGATTTAATCGATACTCCTGTCTCAGGTGGATTTCCGGGGGCCCAGAGTGGGAGTTTGACTTTGATGGCGGCTGCACCAGATCCTACGATTGATACGTTTTTACCATATTTGAGGGCAGTATCGGCCAATATTCATCGGGTGGGAGACAAACCAGGCGATGGGCAGACCGTTAAAGCCTGTTTGCAATCTTTGATAGGTGCACAGTTTTCTGCAACATTTGAAGCAGCAGCTTTAGCAGCAAAGGCAGGCGTTTCGGGGCAAGTTTTACTTGATGTATTTTCAACATCTTCAGCGGGCTGTGGGGTGGTTAATAATGCCTTAGAGAAAATAATTGACCGTAAGTTTGAAGGCACTGGTAGTCATATAAATACTATGCACAAGGACCTGACCATCGCTATGGCGCTCGGTGAAGAGCTTGGTGTTCCACTCCACACCGCTAGCTCTGCAATGCAGATTTTTCATGCAGGGCGCACCAAATATCCGAATGGAGATAACTGGGTTTGTACTCGCGTGATTGAGGATACTATCGGTGCTGAGTTGCATCGGAAGGGGCCGAAATGAAACTTGGGGTTATTTGTGACGGGATCAGCCGCAATTTAGGCCATGCGGTTGATGTCATGGATGAATATGGTCTTGATTATGCAGAGTTACAATTTGTTGGAGACAAAGAGGTAGGGGATCATTCTCTGCAAGAAATAACCCAAATTGATAGCCTTTTGAGGGATCGTGGCAAGCCAGTATCCTGCCTGTCACGGCATATATTTGCTGGAATGACCGCGGCAAACCGTCCGGGCGATACGCTCCATCAAAAGCATATGGATGCGCTTAAACGAGTAATATATATGGCTCAAACGGTTAGTGCTCCGCTCGTACGCATAATGACACAACGCAAAGAGCAGATCCTTTGGGGTAAGAATGGTGCAGAAAAATGGAATGTGGCTCATGGTGTCTGGGAGAGCATGGCCCCGATGATTGCTCCAGCTGTTGAGCTTGCAAAATCTGAAAATATGGTATTGGCGGTTGAGACTGGCAATGGCACTTTAGTCAATTCCAATTATACTGCTCGAAGACTTATTGATGAGTTGGATGCGAAGGAGACCCTAAAAGTTCTTTGGGACCCTGGGAATAATTGCTGGTGCCATGAGCGCGCCTATCCTGATGGCTATAATGAGCTACGCGGCGGTTATCTTGGCCATATTCATATAAAAGATGTCATGGTAGACACGCCGCGCTCTTTGCTCGAGTCACGCCGTATGGGCGAAGGGCAGTTAGCTGATCTTTTTTCACCAATCGCTGATGCGCTTAGGGCAGATGCTTATCATGGCGTTGTCTCATTCGAGAGTGTTTACCGTCCTAGAAATGGTAGCTTTGAAGATGGTTTTCGCCTCAGCATCGATCATTTTAAGACGCTATTTGCATAATTTATATCTAAGTCGTTTGTAAATTGGCGATGATAAATTTGGTTTTATCATCGCCAGCTCTTTAGAGATGCGCACACTCTGGTACCGCTGAAATTACTGTGCCATTTTTGAGATGTTGCAAGAGGTTGTTGACGGTGAGCGCTCCCATAGCTGCGCGTGTCTCGACGGTCCCACTCCCGACGTGCGGCAAAAGCACTGTGTTTGTCATTTCACGTAGGGCCAGAGGTACCGCTGGCTCAGCTTTAAACACATCTAACCCAGCCCAGCCTAACTTACCACTCTCTAGGGCTTCGATCAATGCGGCTTCATCCACAACGGATCCACGACTAACATTGATCAAAGTACCATGCGGGCCTAATGCTTCCATAACCTCTGCATTCACAATCTTATCTGTTGAGGGGCCACCTGGTGTGATGCAGATCAACACATCGCACTCCTTCGCCATGCGGGTTAGGTTATCATAGTATGTGTAATCAACATCTTTCTTGTTGCGCGAATGATAGACAATCTTTGCCTTCCAAGGAGCCAATTTATTGGCAATGGCTTGGCCAATTCGGCCCAGACCTAAAATGCCGATGGTTTGATTGTCCATTGAACGAGTTAGTGGAGCATTCCCATTTTTTTCCCAACCGCCAGATCGCACATAGGCGTCATCGCGCAGAACTTCACGATAGCTAGATAGTAATAATAGAAGAGCAGTTGTAGCAACCTCTTCGTTCAAGACATTTGGGGTGTGGGTGACGATAATCCCACGCTTTACAGCTTCGACCACGTCGATTGCGTCATAGCCGACACCATAACCGCTAATGACTCTCAGATTTGATAAAGATGACATCAAATCTGGTTTGACACCGTCGTGACCGTTTGTAATCACATGAGTGATTTCAATCGGATCAAAGTTATCCATCTGGTGGATGATGAACTCTGTTTCAAGCTGCTCTCGCATCTCATTTGTTATGCTCCCGACTTGTAATAAATTGGTCATGCTGAGTAACTTTCTATGGTTGATAATTAATTTGAGCTGCTTGGGGAGGCTGTCCGCCCAGTTAGATGACGACCCAAATGATCGTGAATTCGCTTGCGGGTCAAGGCCTCGTCAGCTGCCAATGCAGCATCCAGAATATCACTATGCTGTTTGATGTTATCAGACATGAAATCAAACCTGCGATCCGCTTCCATCAATTGCTGCCGAAACTGACTATAAATTCGGCTGTGCATTTGTTTCAAAGTTGTTGATCCACAAGCCGAAATCAGTGTCTGGTGAAACTCTGTTTCTGAGCTAAACCAAAGCTCCACCAGCTCGGACGAGTCCTCAAGGCTGTGAATGCGTTTTTCGAGATGGCTCAATTTGTGATGAGCAGCGGACAGCTGCGCTTCCCAGCCAACCCCGCCCTGGCGGATAGAAAGAACTGCTCCTTCGCCCTCCAGAAGGATCCGCATGTGGGTTAACTCAATTAATTTCGCAGGCGACATTTCTGGAACACGAAAGCCTCTCTGTTCCTGAAAGTTTACTAATCCCTGAGTTGCAAGTCGAAATAAGATTTCTCGAACTGTACTGGCTGAGCATTCGAACTCCTTGCGCAAAATTTCTGCACGTAGTTTGGTTCCATGCCTAAACTCATTCAGGGTCAGCCGTTTTTTAAGTTCAATATAAATACTTTTTTCATGTTTCATGGCTGCATCAATATCATAATTATTAAGAATAGTGAATAATATTTCGATATTAAGCACTAATCTCGAAATTATTAAGAATTCTATTTTTTTCTTGCTCAACTCGATTCGTCGTTCTACCGTCTGCTTCTGGAATAGTGAAAGCATGTTTATTTGCTTTAATTAAAATAACTATCGTCTGGGAGGACATTATGAACTTTTTGAAAACTGCAGCATCCGCTGCGTTAATTGCGTCCATGGCAGCGTCAGTAGCTGTAGCTGGTGGCCACGCTACAACTAAACTGCGTATGCAGACACATTTCTCACCTGAGCAACTTTCTGGCGAAATGGCCGCAAAATTTATTGATGATATCGAATTAATGTCAAATGGCGAAATTGCTGTTGAGATGTTTTATTCTTCATCCGTGGTTAAATCAGTTGAAACATTCGACGCAGCCGCAACAGGTATTCTGGATTGTGACATGACAGGCGGTGGTTACCAAACTGGTAAGAACCCTGCCTTCCAGTTTGCTGGCGACCTACTCGGTGGTTATCAGAACCCATACCAGCAAATGGCATGGATGCTGCACGGCGGCGGACGCGCTGCGTTGAACGAACTTTATAACGGTTACGATATGGAGTTTGTTGGATGGTGGATCCCAGGCCCAGAATCTTTGGTGTCGACAAAACCGATCCGTACTGCTGCTGATTTCAAAGATTGGAAATTCCGCTCACCCCCAGGTCTCGCAACAAAAGTATTTGCGGCTTTGGGAGCATCACCAATTGTTATGGATTTCACTGAAATCTTTACTGCGCTTGAAACCGGCATCATCGACGGTGCAGACGCTGCTAACTTGACCAATAACGTTGGCTTAGGTTTGTATGATATTGGTGAGCACACAAACTACCCGGGTTTCCATTCCATGCCAGCGGATCACCTCGCTTGCAATAAGGCTGTTTGGGATGCGATGCCTGCGCATCATCAAAAAATCATTGAAGTTGCAATGGAAAGCTTAGCGTTGCAAAATGCAACCAAGAATGAAGTCATGAACGCCCAGACTGCTAAAGACCTGCGCGCTAAGGGCATTAACTTGTATGAGTGGGCTCCAGAGGATCTAGCAAAATATCGTGCAGCCGTACAAATTGGTTGGACTGAATTTGCAACGACACCAGAGGCCAAAGCACTTCTAGCGAGCCACATTTCGTTCCTGAAAGATCTGGGCGCGATGAAGTAATTGGTAAAGCTTACCGATTAAATTTATGCGACAAGGCTATGAAATAGCCTTGTCGTTTTTATTTATAATGACTGGATAATATGAAAATTTCCTGCATCATAAGTCACGTACTTCAATATGATATGCCCGAAGTTCTGGGGTATTCGCAGCAATATTATTCTAGCCGTACTGCTCATTTGGTTGAGGTTCAAACTGATGAGGGTGTGACTGGTTGGGGTGAATGTTTTGGCCCAGGAAATATCGCAATAGCCAATAAGGGTATCATTGAAAAGGTTATCCAGCCGATTGTGTTAGGAATGGATCCGATGGACCGGGACGTGATTTGGCACAAGGTTTATAACCTTCTGCGAGATCATGGACAAAAGGGCATGCCGATGCAGTCCTTGTCTGGAGTGGATATAGCACTTTGGGATATAGCTGGTAAGGTTGCAGGCCTGTCGTTGCACAAGCTGATAGGTGGTGCGCATCGTACGGACGTTCCTTGTTACGGTTATGGTATGATGTTGCGGGATGAACCGGTAGGCGATCTGGCAAAGCGTTTTGAGGATGAAGCGGTGGCCATACGGAGTATGGGTTTTGTTGCTGCTAAGATGAAAACTGGTCTTGGTCCAAAATCTGACGTTAAGCTCTGTGAAGCTGTTAGGCGGGGTGTTGGTAATGATTTTAAGTTCATGGTAGACGCCAATCATTGCTACACGACATCTGATGCGTTTTACGTAGGCCACGCCCTCGAAGAGTTGGATGCCTATTGGTTTGAAGAGCCAATTGCTCCGGAGGATTTGGATGGATATCGTGAATTAAGGGCGGGTTTAACGGTTAACATTTCCGGAGGAGAAGCTGAATTTAACCGATGGGGATGGCGCAGTATTCTTGAGAACCGTGGATTGGATATTGCACAGCCGGAGGTTTGCGCACTTGGCGGAGTTTCGGAATATCTGAGGGTGTTAGCATTATGCCATGCGCATTTTACCCCTGTTATAAATCATGTTTGGGGCAGTGCAATTGCTGTTGCCACCAACCTACAACTTTTGGCGGCAATGCCGCCACTGCCTGGTGGTCTGTATCCTTGGGAGCCAATGCTTGAGTTTGACACCACTGATAATAAATTTCGTGACGAACTACTCACCGAACCTTTGGGTATTCAAGGTCAGGTCAAATTGAACGCAGGCCGTGTCACAATACCGACCGGACCAGGTATCGGCGTAGAACCCGATCGGGATTTTATAAATTACTATAGTATCGACGCATAGCGGCGAGGGGATATTAACATGCAGAAACCAGGCGGAATTATTGAGTGGGCCGTGCCATTGGCGTTTGTAGGTACGATGAGTTGGCTTATCTGGCATCTGCCAGCCTTTTTGTTGGACTGGATAGCCTATCCATCAGATTCTTTGAGAGCACAGATTGAAGCTATATACTTAATTAGTGATGTGACCCCAAACTTAAGTGGGATTTTTGGAGGACACATTGATATTATTGATTTTTCTGCTTTGATCTTATCTCCTGTGCTTGCATTTATAGGTGCGCGTACAGTTCGTGCAGCGGGCATGGAATATCTTGGTGCTAGTAGTATTGATAGGGCTGCATTGTTCATAGGCCGCGTTACTATGATGATGATTGGACTGATGACAATGGTTATGTTGTATGAAGTTTTCTTGCGCTACATCATTGAAAAGCCGACTGAATGGGCAAACGAAATGACCCTTTGGTTTGCTAGCTTTGTTTTCTTGATGTCTGGTTTTTACGCGATGCAACAACGGAGCCATATCCGCATCTTTCTGGTTTATGATATCGCACCGCGCTGGCTACAAAGAGTTTTTGATTCAATCTCAACTTTGTTGATTGTCACGTTTGCCTTCTTTTTGGTTTATGGGAGCTACAAACAAGTCTTTATAAATAAACTTTACAGGTGGGAACTTTACGGATCTGCGTTCAATCCGCCTATCCCAGCGACGTTGCAGCCGATGATTTTAATTGTAATCACTCTGGTGGCATCTCAAGCAGTGCTAAATTTGGTTGCAGACTGGAATAAAGAACCAGAAGTTCACACAGATGAGCCTGATCAAGAAGAAATTGAAATGCTAAAACGCGCAGTGGGACAAGACTAATGGATATTGGAACAATTTCACTTATTTTAATGGTGACGCTTATCGTATTGCTGGCGATAGGAATGCCCCTTGGCCTTGCATCCGCGGCCCTTGCTGTTTTGGTTTTGGTACTAAAATTTGAACCCACGCTTTTGCTAAATCCTCTCAGCTTTGGTGATGGGATACTAACCAGCCGCCCGGGGACGGGGCCTCTTTATATTCTCGCCCAAAAAATATACGGGCTTTTAACGGACTATGTTCTCATATCCGTGCCACTTTTCATTTTTATGGCATCACTTTTGGAGCGCTCTGGAATTGCAAAAGACATGTATTCGTCACTTAATATTTGGCTATCTCGCACACGGGGTGGCATTGCAATCGTGACTTCGATTATGGCGGTTATAATGGCTGCAATGTCTGGAATTATAGGTGGTGAAGTAGTACTTTTGGGTTTGATTGCATTGCCGCAAATGTTGAGACTGGGCTATAATCAAAATCTAGCAATTGGTGTGATTTGTGCTTCCGGGTCTTTGGGTACAATGATTCCACCTTCAATTGTTCTAATCATATATGGTTTGATCACAGAGACCTCCATCAAGGCGCTCTTTACTGCAGCTTTTGTTCCAGGCTTTATGCTGGCTTCGATGATCATTTTGTACATTATTGTTCGGACAACTCTGCGCCCAGAAGATGCACCACTACCAGATCCAGATCCAAACGATCCAGAACCTACTGAGAAGCGAAAACTTTTTGGTGCATTCATGTCTATAGTTGTAGCTGGGTTCTCGGCTGTTTTGTTTCTAAGGGCTGCATTTTTTGAATTTTCCGGGTCAAATGCTGCCAGCCAAGGTGAGCCTGCTCGTCTTGGAACCATTGAGCATATGCCTTGGTTGGGTGGCATTGTCTTAATAGCGTTACTGCTCATATATTTTGTGTTTGGAAAAGACAGAGCAAAAATTGGTTGGGATATGGGCAAGGGCCTCGTTCCACCAATTGTTGTAATCGGAGTTGTTCTTGGCTCGATTTATGGTGGCATCACAGGTATTACCGAAGCGGCTGGTATGGGCGCCTGTGCGGTTCTGATAATCGCAGTCTTGCGGGGTGAGGGATCATTCCAATTGGTTTGGGAAAGTTTGATGCGTACTTTAAGGTCCACTGGTACCATCATTTGGGTCACCATTGGAGCTGCTTCTCTTGCAGGTGCGTACACCATAGCCGGTGGGCCAACTTATGTAGCAGACCTTATTGTTGGAAGAGATCTTCCGACAATGGGCGTGATCTTAGTTATGATGTTAATTTTATTGTTTATGGGCGCGTTTATGGATTGGGTCGGCATCGTTCTTTTGATAATTCCTGTGTTTCTGCCTATCGTACTACGCCTTCCTATCGATGAAATTGGACTTCTTGGTCAGCTGGCACCTAATCATGTGGCTATTTGGTTTGGTGTCTTGTTTTGCATGAACATGCAGGTCAGCTTTCTGTCGCCGCCGTTTGGGCCAGCTGCGTTTTATCTAAAATCTGTGGCACCGCCTCACATTAGCCTGACCGATATTTTCAAAGGGTTCTTGCCCTTTATCGGCATCCAGTTGCTGGCACTCTCAGTTCTACTAATCTGGCCAAACATCATCGCGCTGCTTCTGTGAATTAAACTATGAGCGTGGAAGCTAAAAGGCGCGAAATTTATGTTTTTTTTCTGCACTTTGCATCAGGTGAAGTGACAAAGTCAGAAGCCCAGGGTTTTGGAGACTACGAGTTTGTACCATGGCAAATTGGAGCTGTGACGTGAAACGTATCTTGGTTGTTGGAGGTGGTTTGATTGGCAGTCGGCATGTGCATGCAGTCAAGGCGCACTCTGGGTGTGAGCTTGTAGGCCTTGTTGATCCTGATTTGTCGATCCAAACTGTTGAACCTCGATTTGCTGCAATGGCTGACGTCACCGATGCAGTTGATGGTGTAATACTTGCGACGCCCACCCATCTACACGCAGAACATGGTATCGAAGCCGCCAAACGTGGATGGCATATGTTGATTGAAAAACCTGTTGCGGGGACAGTCGCTGATGCACAGAAATTGGAGGCTGTGTTGCGTAAAACGCAAATTCGCTCTCTTGTCGGACATCATCGTCGCTACCACGCGGTAGTAAAGCAACTCAAGCGATGTTTGGTTGAGGGAGTAATTGGTGACGTAGTGAATGTGCAAGTTCTCTGGGCTATGCGCAAGCCGGACGATTATTTTGAGAGTAATTGGCGCACAAGCGATGGCAGCCCTGTGATGGTAAACTTAGTGCATGATATTGATATTCTGCGCTTTGTAATTGGTGAAATTACCCAAACGACAGCTTTGCGTGGTAAGTCTTTGCGTGGATCGAATAGAATAGAAAGTGGCGCTATTGCGATGGCCTTTGACACTGGTGCCGTAGGCACAATCGGATTTTCAGACGCTGCGCCAAGTCCATGGGGCTTTGAAGCTGGTACTGGAGAAAATCCAAATATTGGTACTACTTTTCAAGATATGATGTGGATCACTGGCACGAAAGGTGCGCTGAGCTTTCCGTCTATGACACTTTGGAAAGGCACGGATTGGGGTACCGCAGCTAAGCCGATGGTTCTGGGCCCAGCTCAGAATGCCCAAACACCCCTTGAGGCGCAATTGGATCATTTCTTGGACGTCATTGATGGAGCGGTTCCACTTATTGATGTTGCAAATGCGACTTTAACACTTGGCGTGGCGCAGGTGTTGGAAGCCGACCTTGCCGGGCAAGCCTTAAATGTGGCTGCTATCGGATGACGTGATGCCTAGAGGCATCTGACTGTCGTTTAAATACTGGTCTGTGGGAGATGAAAAGTTTGAAAGGGTATGATGTGAGTAAAGCAAAAATTGGATTTATTGGCCTTGGCTTGATGGGTGGTGCAATGGTTCGCCGTCTCCAGAGCCTTGGATACCAGTTAACCGTTTTGGGCAACCATGACCGTATTCAATTGGACGCCGCGATTGCGCGCGGGGCTGTTGAGGCTACAACGGCCAAAGACTTAGCGCAGGCCAGCGATATTGTTATGCTCTGTATGGGAACGTCCGAGCATGTTGAAAGCCGGATGCGTGGAGCTGATGGCGTGATTTCTGGATTGCGCCCTGGAGCGATTGTTGTCGACTTTGGCACTTCTCTTCCTGGTAGCAGCCGCAGTCTTGCGAAAGAAGTAGCAGAAGTGGGTAGCCACTTTTTAGATGCCCCGTTAGGTAGGACCCCTGCGCATGCTGCCGATGGCCTACTCAATATTATGACTTCGGGAGACAAAACTGCCTTTGATACGGTTGAGCCAGTGCTACAAGATCTGGGGGAGAATGTCTTTTATTTGGGAGAAGTTGGTTCTGGCCATACGATCAAACTCATCAATAATTTTTTTGGAATGACCGTTGCCAATGCTATGGCAGAGGCCTTCGCCATGGCGGATGTGACTGGGGTAGATAGAGCCCAGCTTTATGATGTGATGGCAGCAGGACCGTTGCATTCTGGGATGATGGATTTTGTCAAAGCCTACGGTGTTGATAACGATCCGTCTCAACTGGCCTTTGCAATTAAAAATGCGGCTAAAGATGTGGGCTATTATGTACGAATGGCTGAGGATTCTGGTGTTGACAGCATCATGTCAAAAGGACCTCTAGCCGCGCTTAATGATGCGCGCGACAATGGCCAGGCTGAAGATATGGTCAGCCAGATGGTAGATTACTTTGTTCATCGCTTCAAAGACTAACTCATGGCGGTTATTGCAAAATCAATGGCAGACTTGCCGCGGTTTGGTATCATTTTGATGGTGGGCGCCTGGCTGATGTTTTCCTGGGTTGATACAGGCGCCAAATGGTTGGCTGTAGCCGGCCTTCCTGCCTTTCAATTGGCGTTCATGCGGTATGCTGGGCATTTTGTAATTTCGATTGGCGTCATTGCGAAAGATGGCCTTAAAGTTGAACGGTTTCAAACTGTACACGTGTGGCAAGTGATAAGCAGGGCTTTGCTCTTGGTCTCTGCTACTTTGTCCAATTTCTACGCATTGCAGTTTTTGCCGCTCACAGTTGTATCTGCCATTATGTTTTCCAGTCCAGTTGTAGTTTGTTTTCTATCGGTTTCTGTGCTGCGTGAGCAGGTCCAGCCTTGGCGTTGGGGCGTTATTATTTTAGGCTTCATAGGTGTTTTGATCGTTGTGCGCCCGTTTGGAACGGCTTTTCATCCAGCCATGTTGATGATCATATACAATGCCATCGCGTTGGCACTTTATTCAATAATGACACGCAGGCTGTCTGGAGTTGTAGCGGTTGAAACAATGCAGTTTTATATGGGGTTAGTCGGAACCTTATTGCTGCTTCCCTTTGCTATTTGGACTTGGACGCAGCCGGAGTCAGTCTGGGGCATGATAGTTTTAATTAGCCTTGGTGTTTTGGGTTGGGCTGGGCATCAACTTTTGACCAATGCGCACCGTTTTGGCACCGCAAATCAGCTAATGCCGTTCACCTATTCGTTTTTGCTGTTTGTTGCGATTTGGGGCTACTTACTGTTTGGAACCGTACCTGATTTCGGTACAATTCTTGGTGCTGCTGTCATTATGTGTGCAGGTCTGATTATTTGGAGAAGGGAGCAATAATGAAGCGAGTTGCAAGTGTCGGGGAGGCGATGATTGAACTGTCCATGTCTAATGAGAATGCACGAGTTGGTGTTGCTGGTGATACGCTTAATACGGCCATCTATCTGCAGCGAACGGCGCCTCAATTGACCGTCGACTACATCACTTGCCTTGGCAGCGACACTTTCTCGACACGAATATTTGATTTTGTTGGGCATAACGGCCTTGGCAACTCTCTTATCAAGCAGATACCCAATAAAACGCCTGGATTATATGCTATAAATACAACTACAGACGGAGAACGTAGCTTCACTTATTGGCGCAGCAACTCAGCCGCACGCGATTTGTTCATGGATTATGATTTTAGCGTTCTGGAAAGCTTTGACGTCCTATATTTATCTGGTATTTCGATGGCGATTTTGCCTCATAAGGTCAGAATTTCATTTCTTGAGTGGTTAAAGTGCTCTCCAATTAAATTGATTTTTGACAGTAATTACCGACCGCACCTTTGGGACAGTATTGACCACGCGCAGCAGATTACGTCGGCGCTTTGGGTGCGTGCGGATGTTTCATTGCCATCAATTGATGACGAAATGCTATTGTTTAACGAGACTGAGGATCAAGTTTGCGCGCGGTTCTTAGCTACGGCTAAAACTGGTGCTTTAAAACGCGGTGCACAAGGACCTTTATCTTTGTGCGGTAAGCTTAAGTCCAATTATAAACCTGCCAAAAAGGTTGTTGATACTACTGCGGCTGGGGATAGTTTTAATGGTGGCTACATCGGGGCATTGCTATCTGGAAAAAGTCAAGAAGAGGCTGTGATGTGTGGGCATAAATTAGCATCAAAAGTGGTGCAATATCACGGTGCTATCATCCCAAAATAACGGATGCTAAGTCAGTGGCCCCAATAACTTCTAGCAGGGCAGTTTCTGGCCTTTCTGAATTCACAGCCCGATTGATTTCTTTGGCTTTTGGATCGTACAATGGTACTCCTTTTTTTGTTTGCTCCTTACAAAAAGTCATCCAGGATTGTACTGCGCGAATTAGCATCGGGGAGCCACCCTCGCGCAGGGTGTCCAGAAATCGGTAGGGTAACTTTTGGCTGCCATCCATGGCAATCTGATCCAGCCGATGGGCAAGTTCAGGATTGTCAAACCGAGCAAGCAGAGCCTTTGCGTAATCTGGTACTTGGCCGCGCACCGCATCAGGCAGCGTAGCGCCAGCGTCCAACATGAGCTGTTTTGTGTGGCTGCGAATCCTTAAGTCAGAGATGGCCTCATGCACATAGCTATAACCCTGTGTTAGGCCAGCATAGGCCAGGAAGGAATGTGCACCGTTTAACATCCTAAGTTTGCGCAATTCATGTGGCCGCACATCCTGGACAAATTGGACACCAGGCCAATCGGGGTGTGGCCCAGCAAAATTATTTTCAATAACCCATTCGCGAAAGGCCTCAGTGGGGACGGCCATGGGGTCGTTGCAGTTGGCGCGTACAGTATCAGTTGTTGCTGGGGTGATCCGGTCAACCATGGCATTAGGGAAACTGACGTGGGCCCAATCGATTTCCAGTTGTGCAGCTTTTGCAAAATCGGCCACTGCACGGCGCAAAGAAGATCCGTTTGCAACGCGGTTGTCACAACTTAAGATCGTAACTGGACGACTACGAGTGGCAAGATCATGGGCGATAAAGCCAATCAACGTCCGAATTGGATAACCTTTTAAATCCGAGGCAATATTGGAGTCTTTTAGGTCTAGCTTGCCAGCAGTATCGAGATGATAGCCCTTTTCGGTAACTGTGGCAGAGATAATATCAGCCGTTGCCATAGCCTCAAGTATTTTTTGCATATCGTCTGAGGCAACCAAAATATTTTGTAAAATTGTGATTGGCTTCAAACCTTCTCCCTGTACATTTAGTATGTAGTTGAAATCTTGTGTGGCAAGACCATCGCGTACTTTGGCTGAACGTAAGCTTACACCTATAACATCCCAGCCCCCGGCATCTTCAGTGTAATCAAGCAAATGTGCACGGGAAAAATTACCTAAACCAAAATGAACAATACGGCCCATCTACATACCGATCCCATAGGCCTGCCGAGCCAACCCTGTTGATAATAACTGCGCTAGATCTTCTGCCTGTGTTCGTCCAAATAGGCCTTGGTTTATCTGTTCTGCCAAGTGCAAAGCCACACCGCGGCGCCATAAATCATGGCGTGCGGGGATGGACAGGAACGCACGTGTATCATCGTTAAACCCTGCGAGATTATAGTAACCAGCAGTCTCAACAACCTGGTCAAAATAGCGTGATATCCCTTTTGCGCTGTCATGAAACCACCACGGGGGACCAATACGAAGGCATGGCCAATGCCCGGCCAGAGGAGCGAGCTCTCGGGCGTATGTTGTTTCATCTAGTGTGAAAAGGATTATTGTTAAACTAGAGATATTCCCCACTCGGTTTAAGAGCGCGTCTAGCCCACTGACCCAATTTGTTGAAATAGGAATATCTGCGCCCATGTCACGTCCAAATTCCAGCAGTAATTGGCGGTTAGTGTTGCGTTTGCTACCGCCGTGAATTTGCATGGTTAACCCATCCTCGACGGACATTTGGGCCATTTCTATTAACATATGCCCATAGAACCTCCGAGCATCTGTTTCCGTTTCAAGACCTTGTTTTATTCGTTGATATATCTCGTTAGGCTCGCTGAGCCATTCGGTATGAATGATATCAATTGCATGGTCTGTTGCGGTGGCTCCCATTTCAATGAAATAGACGCGGCGGGCTCGTATTGCGGTGAGATAGTCTGCGTATGTGTCCAAGCTAAGTCCCGTCAAACTGGCCAACTCCACCAGGTTTTGCAAAAAGTTCTGGTCTAGAGGATCCAAAATGCCATCTGGGCGAAATGTAGGGATCACATGCCCAGTCCAGCTGCTAGATTTTATAGCGCTGTGGTGGCGCAGATCATCTAATGCAGAATCTGTGGTTGCGAGGGTTTCAATATTAAAACTATCAAACAATGCTTGAGGCAGGTAGGCATCTTGCTCCAACTTATCTGAAATCTGATCATAGATGCAATCTGCATTTTGAGTAGTTAGTTTTGCGGTAATCTGCAAAGTTTTATAGAGGACATAATCGATCCAAAGGCGTGTTGGAGTACCCAAAAAGAGATGCCAATGTGCGACGAAGATTCGAAAAACATCTCGCGGATCTGCCTGCGCCCCGGGTTCGCCGATCCCTAGGTCTTTTAAGTTAATGCCTTGAGAGTAAAGCATACGAAAGACGTAATGATCAGGGGTCACCAAAAGTGATGCCGGATTTTCAAAGGGCTTATTTTCTGCAAACCAGCTTGGATCACAATGCCCATGGGGAGAGACGATTGGCAGATTTTTTACGCTTTGATAAAGCGCATCTGCAGTCGCATTGAGTTTACTTGCCATTTTCATTACCCCCGACAGCTATCTACAGCGTTTGATCCATATTGCAGCTTGCATCTTGGCTACGCAATGGTTCAAAATTATCTTAAGTAAGGGGGCTCTGATGAATATTGCATCGATTGGTATGGGAATGGTCGCTGATGCCCATATAGTGGCGATTAAAAGCTCCAAAAATGGGTTCAATCTACGTGGTGCCTTGCGGTGTGACCCCGCCAAAAAAACTAATTTATCCGGTGAAAATACAACAAAAGCTTTTGATTGTATTTTAGATCTTTATCAAGTTAAGTCGACTGACTTTGTTGTTCTTGTCACGCCGCCTATTGCTCAGAGAAAAACTTTTGAAACTTTGGTGGTGGCTGGCAAGCCAATTTTAATGGAAAAGCCGATAGAGCGTAATATCCCAGTGGCAGTGCAAAATGATTAAAGTCGCTATTTTAGGGGCCGGTATTGGTCGTGAGCATCTGGCCGCTTTGCGAGAGCTTAATGACGACTTTAAGGTACTTGCGGTAGTTGATCAGAACTTAGAGCGGATTGAGGAAATTCGCGAGGGTGATGATTTTGCAGCCTATAGTGATACAGACCAAGCCCTACGCGACCCAGAGGTTGATGTCATTGATATTTGTCTGCCGCCTCATCTGCATTCTAAAGTCACACAAGAAGCTCTTGCGGCTGGAAAACATGTGATTTGTGAAAAACCTCTTGCTACCTCATTGGCAGATATAGATTTAATATCTAAGGCGGCGCGGCGCAGTAAAAGGCTGGTATTTCCTGTGTTTCAGTACCGCTGGGGCCCCTCGTTGGCGCAGCTACGCCATCTTATGACGGAAGGTTTGACTGGCCGAATTCAGTTGGCCGCTTTAGAAACCCATTGGTCGCGCGGCGCGGAGTATTACGCGGTTCCCTGGCGTGGCACATGGGCTGGTGAACGCGGTGGCGCTGTATTAGGCCATGCAATCCATAACCATGACCTTCTAACTCATATTGCTGGAGATATTGAGTCTTTGTCTGCGATGACGGCCACCCGCGTGAATGATATTGAAACAGAGGACTGCGCGACCATCAATTTCGCCATGACCTGTGGGGCATTGGGTACCAGTAGCATAACCCTTGGTGCAGCTTTTGATCAAACGAGGCTGCGGTTTGTTTTTGAAAATCTGACTGCAACCTCCGGTAATGCGCCCTATGCACCGGGATCGCAGCCTTGGACTTTTACCGCGCGCATTGCTGATCAACAGGCGATTATTGATCAAGCATTGATCAAAACTCCAACTGAAGCAGTTGGTTTTCAGGGATTTTTTGCACAAATTGCAATGGCGATTACGGGGCAAGTAAATAATGCGGTGTCCTTGGAAGAGGGGGCGGCATCAATCGGCCTTGTTACTGCGATTTATCATAGCGCACGAACTGGGGAACGGGTGACCCTGCCACTCTCACCGGAGCATGAACTTTATGAAGGATGGATGCCATGAAGCAATGTTGGCGGTGGTTTGGGCAAGAAGACCCCATTAAACTAACTGACCTTCATCAGGTCGGAGTTGAGGGGATAGTAACGGCGCTTCATTCAATTGCGCCTGGTGATCCGTGGGCCATGGAACAGATTGTAGACCGGCAGTCCTTGCTCAGTGCCGGAGGCTATCAATGGGATGTGGTGGAAAGCCTGCCGGTGTCAGAAGCCATCAAAACTCAGACTGAACAGATGAGTGATCATATTGCCACCTACAAGTCCAGTTTGCGGGCCTTAGCCGCGGCGAACATAAAAACTGTATGCTACAACTTTATGCCAATCTTAGATTGGACACGCACATCTTTGCGGTCGTTGCAACCACATGGTGGCGCCGCGATGCTCTTTAATTTAGTGGACTTTGCTGTATTTGATTTGCATATTTTGAAGCGAATAGCAGTTAGTGATGACTATTCAATGGAAGTACGTGATGCTGCTCTTGAGCGATTTTCGCAAATGTCAGACCACGAGAAAACTTTGCTTCAAAAGAATATTACTGCGGGACTGCCTGGGGCAAATGACAGCTGGAGCGTTGCTGATGTGCGACGCTTGCTAGAAACTTATCGAGGCATTACCGTGGATCGGTTGCGTGCAAACCTTATTGACTTCCTGTCAGAAGTTGCACCTTTGGCGCAGAGGCTTGGTATGCGCCTGTGTTGCCATCCGGATGATCCACCGTTTTCCCTTTTAGGCCTGCCACGTGTGATGTCATCCAGCGCAGATTATAGTGCAGTGTTAGATGCCGTCGATCTAGCCGCAAATGGCGCCACGCTTTGTACGGGGTCATTGGGCGTTTCAACGGCGTTCGATGGACCTGCATTTGTAAAAACTCATGGGCCACGGATCCATTTTGCACATTTGCGAAATACAAAACGTTTGGTTCACACACAGCCCGATAAGCCTGACTTTTTTGAGGCAGCACATCTTGAGGGTGACACAGATATGGTTGGCACCGTGCAGGCTTTAATGGCTGAGCAGGATAAGCGAAAGGCTGATGGGCGTGCTGATTGGCAAATTCCAATGCGCCCCGATCACGGGCAAGAATTGCTTGGGGATCTGGGCGGCCATAGCACACCTGGGTACCCGCTGATTGGCCGGATGCGTGGCTTGGCTGAACTGCGAGGGGTTATGGCGGCTTATCGGCCAGTTCGAATCAAAGATAAGCGCAGTATTTAAAATATGTAGGCTAAGCGTTAATCCAATCAGTTGATTTATTTAATGTATCTTCAGACCGCAATTTGGCCCAATCAAACTCAACGCCAATGCCAGGGGTCTCTGGTGC
>JAPKEA010000247.1 GCA_028822275.1 Planktomarina sp.
AATAGCTTGGTCAAATATGGTACCACGAACCTTAGAAGCCGCCGAAGAATTGGCTCTTATGGGTATTTCAGCCGAGGTTTTAGACCCCCGTACTTTAGTGCCTTTAGACCGTGATGCCATATTAAATTCAGTTGCCAAAACAAACCGCTGTGTAATTATCCAAGAAGCAGTTCGCCGCGGCGGAGTAGCATCTGATATATCCTCAATCATACAAGAAGAAGCGTTCTACAGCTTAGATGCTCCCGTTCAAATCGTTGCCGGCATGAACACACCCATACCCTTTAATCTAAAACTTGAAGAAATATCTGTACCACAAAAAGATGATATCATCAATGCAGTCCAAGGTATCCTTCATGAAAAACCTATGGAATTGAGTGTGGAAAAATGACCGCTCATATCCTTGAAAAACTTGCTTTGACAAACCCAGACTGCGAAATTTGGTGGGATAGTTCACCATTAGTTTACCAACAATGGGCAAAAGGAGTTTTGAGTGAGGCTCCAGTTGCAAAGAAAGGTATTTGGGAAGAACAACTAAAGCGATTATATGATCCTGAAGAAGTTTCTAAGGCGGGCGTTATGGGCTTTCGAGGCGTGACGACAAATCCACCTCTCAGCCTGCAAGCAATCCTTGCTAACCCAGACTATTGGGTTAGCAAAATTCGTAAAATTATTGCCCAAAACCCAGCCCATAACGTAGAGCAAATATACTGGAAAGTATATCTGGAAACTGTACGCAGTGGAGCAGATCTCATCCAGCCAGTGTTCGAAGAAAGTGGTGGCAAGTACGGCTATATATCTGGCCAAGTTGACCCACGCTTTGTCACAGATTTGGATCGAATGCGTTCAGATGCGGCAGACCTAAAGGCGATCGGCCCCAATGTCATGGTCAAGGTGCCGGGCTCAAAAGAAGGCTATCAGTTGATCGAGGAGCTAACCGCGGAAGGTGTCTCGACTAATAATACGACCTCATTTACGGTGCCACAGTATATAGCGTGCATGGATGCTGTTTCTAGTGGCCTAGAAAAAGCTAGAAAAAACGGTGTCGACCTTAGTAAATGGCGTTCAGTTATAACCCATATGTCGGCCCGGCTTGGAAATGTTGGTGATTTATTATGGCAGGCGCAAGAGCGCGGCATCAAAGTGACCGCTGAAGAAATTACGCTTGGTGAACTTGCCGTTATTAAACGAGCCTATAATCATATCCAGAAAATAGGCCATCCCTCTAAAATGCTAATGTGCTCCATGCGGGTAACCTTTGACGAGGCCGAAGACAGCGCTTCAAGTTGGCATATCCAAAAGCTAGCAGGCGGTGACTTCGTGTATACATGCCCACCTAGTTATATCACCAAGCTTATGCATCATGAGGACAGACTTGGGCCTTTCAATGCAAGTGCCTTTAAGGGAGACATATCCGCAGCAAGCCTAAACAAGCTTTTAAAGCTACCATATTTCCGCCAAGCTTATGAGTTTGACGGTCTAAAAAAAGAAGAATTTAGCCAGTATGGTGCTTTTATAGCCACAGCCTCTGAATTCGCTCTCGCTACTAGAAAAACAATAGATTTCGTCGCTCGGGTTTACGCTGACACGAAGCAACAAGCAGCCTAGGGAATATCGGTATGGCCAAACCAATTTTGATGCCACAGGTTGGACAGGATCTGACGGAGGGCCAACTAATAGAGTGGCATGTGAACGTTGGGGATACTGTAAAAAAAGGAGATATTCTTGCCGTAGTTGAATCAGAAAAGGCTAGCTTTGAAGTTGAAGCCTATGAAGAAGGTGTAGTACTTAAGTTACTTTGCGAGGTTGGCAAAATGGCAGTGGTATTGGAGCCACTTTTAATTCTTGGTGAACCAACCGAGACATTTGAAAAAACCGAGACCCCCTCTGTTGAGCAAGCCCAGAATAAAATAAGTGCTTCAACAGCATCAGCGATCCATGAAAAGCTAAATGAAACTAATGGATCAGGTGGCAGATCATCTCCACTTGCCCGCCGCATTGCAGCGATGAATGCAGTCGATATTACGCAAATTGAAGGAACTGGACCAAAAGGTGCTGTGGTCAAAAGTGACGTGGAAGCAGCCCTAAAAGACCTGCACGCAAACGTCACAAAAACTGACGACCCTTTACCGTCACTAGTTTCATCCACACCTTTGCCTGCTGCTACAGAAAAGGACAATGATGAGCAGCCATTTAATAAGATGCGGCAAGTCATTGCTAACCGTTTACTTGAATCCAAGCAAACTATACCACATTTTTATTTGATGACCGAAGCAGATATATCTGACTTGCAAATTCGTCGCAAAGCACAATTTACAATTTCTGGCGACAAAATATCGTTGAATGATGTTATAGTGCATGCCACTGCGCTGACGTTACTTGAATACCCAGACCTAAACAGCTTTGTATCTAATACCGGTATACTGAAAAAGTTACAGATTAATGTGGGCGTCGCAATCTCGATCGAAAATGGCTTAATGGTTCCTGCAATAGAAAATACACCGAACAAAAGCTTAACCGAAATATCGGCATTGATACGAGAATATGCTTCAGCAGCGCGACGGGGGATGAACAAGTCAACAGCTAAAAGTACATTTTCAATTTCAAATCTGGGCATGTATGGGGTTGAAGTTTTGCCTATCATAAATCTGCCAGAAGCAGGGATTTTGGGCGTTGGGCCAACAAAACGTGTTGTCAAGGAATACCGAGGCGGCTTGCAGGGCCGTGACATCATCTCACTATCACTCGCAGCGGATCATCGCGCCATCGATGGCGCCTATGGGGCTCAGTTCCTCAAGTCACTAGTAGAAACAATCGAAAACTATTCTGAGTTTTCTTAGGCTAAAGCCTAGTAACAAAATACAGGCAATCTGTTTGGATAATTTTAATTGGTACCCATAAACTGGCCAACGCAGCAAAAGCCATATTTGATCGAAAAAAAGGTATAACCCATCATGGCAAAAATCGACTATGATCTAATCATTATTGGGGCTGGGCCCGGCGGCTATGTTGCAGCAATACGTGCAGCCCAACTGGGTATGAAAACAGCTATCATCGAACGCGAGCACTTGGGTGGCATTTGCCTGAATTGGGGGTGCATACCAACCAAGGCACTCCTACGTTCTGCTGAATTACTTGGGCACATGGAACAAGCTGCTGAATTTGGCATCAATACAGCTAGTGTTAAGGCTAATGTCCCAGCTATGGTTGCTCGCTCACGCGCAATATCTGCACAGCTAAACGGCGGGGTTGCCCATCTTCTTAAAAAAAACAAGATCGATATAATTTGGGGTGAAGCCAAACTGACCGCCCCTCACATAATCTCTGTATCGCCGCCGTCTAAACCAGCGGTTGAACCTGTTCATGTGAAACCAAGACAAACTAAAGGCCATGGCGTTTATTCAGCAAAGCACATCATCATCGCAACTGGGGCCCGCCCTCGTACGCTGCCAGGATTAGAGCCAGATGGGGATTTTATCCTGACTTACTTTGAGGCCATGAAACCCGAAACAGCTCCTAAGTCACTTCTTGTTGTCGGCTCCGGCGCAATTGGAATGGAGTTTGCCTCCTTTTATGCAGCTTTGGGTACTAAGGTTACAGTAATCGAACTCCTTACAGAAGTTTTGCCGCAAGAGGACCCAGAGATTGCGAGGCTCGTCAGGGAAGCTTTTGCAAAGCGAGGAATTGAAGTTTTTACAGCGACAAAAGTTATCGAACTCAAAAAAAGTAATAAAAGTGCTAAAGTTAAACTTTTAGATTCTACTGGTAGCACAACGGACAGAACCTTTAATAAAGTGATTTCCGCAATTGGGGTTATCCCTAATATAGAAAACCTAGGGCTCGATACAGTGGGCGTAGATGTGACGCCAATGGGTATTGTGACAGATGGTACTACTGCCACAACCTGTCCAGGCATTTATGCCATTGGTGATGTTGCAGGTGGACCAATGCTGGCTCATAAAGCTGAACATGAGGCCGTAGTTTGTGTGGAAACGATCGTAAATGGGCAGCGGCAGAAGCTCGAAAAGTTACGCATTCCCGGGTGTACCTACTGCCAGCCCCAAGTGGCTTCGATAGGTCTCACCGAAACAGCAGCGCGCGATGCCGGGCACAACGTAAAGGTTGGCCGTTTTCCTTTTGCAGCTAATGGGAAAGCTATTGTAATGAGTGAAGCGTCAGGTCTTGTGAAGACAGTATTCGATGAACACACTGGGGAACTACTTGGGGCCCATCTGGTTGGTCCTGAAGTTACTGAACTAATACAATGTTTTGTTACAGCCATTGGACATGAAACGACTGATGAGCATCTATTGCAGCTTGTATATGCACATCCGACTTTATCCGAAGCGATGCATGAATCAGTTCTCAATGCCAATGGCATAGCAATCCACATTTAGTAATAATAACGAATCCTACAATAAATTTTTGAAGGAGACTGCCATGACACAATTTATTAACCAAAAAGAAAACATCGTAACAGAAGCCATCGATGGTCTCCTTCAATCCTCTGGCGGTATGCTTGCGCGATTAGATGGATATCCCCATATCC
>JAPKEA010000248.1 GCA_028822275.1 Planktomarina sp.
CTCCACCAAACGGATTTGTAGGCAGCGAGAAAACCCTCGTGACAATGTACGCACTAGGTGTGCTATCCTTTCATCTGGTTTGAGTTCACTACTAACCAAATTCTTAAATCCTTTTCATCACTAAAAACTACTAGCCGTTTGTATAAACAAACTTATGAAGCTATTTCTTCGCACCAGAGGTCCCATGCTCGTTTAATTTGGGGGCTAATGCGAGAAACAGAAGCTTCGCTTTCTCCCGCGCTCATTTCTTTGATCGCACCCAATGTATTGGCTTGCAACTGGATGCGAGCATTAAGTTCAGTATATATAGCACGGTAAACTGCTTGTGGAAGGCTTGAGCCAACTATGGTGGCACCGTGCCCTCGCATTAAAATAACGCTCCCTAAACCAAGCTCTGATGCCATGACACTCGCCATTTTCATATCTGTTATCAATAAATCAGTACAGTCGCCATAATGTATTGCCATATCAAAAACTGGTACCTGTTGGCCTAGAAACCCTGCCATATGCCAAACAGCCTTTAGAGAGTGATCCTGTGAAATACCAAACGGAACGATGGTTTGAGAATGAGAATGTACAATAGCAACAACATCTGGTCGATTTTTATATATTGCTGCATGGATGTAACGCTCTAGGTATAACTTTCGGTCCGTACCCTCATAAGCCTCTCCTCTTAAATCATGTCTAATAATATCTTCAACAGCTACCAGACTGGGAGCAACATTTCGAGACAGCCAAAATGTTTGATCATTATCGTGACAGCGTACTGATACATGCCCAAAACCATCTACGACCCCATACTTATAAAGAATATGATTAGCTTTTCTCACAGAGTCCGGACCAGCTTCGTTCCAGTCACTATTATTTTCAAATTCAAACAGGCTTAATCCTAACAAATACAGAAAATGGAAGATGACGTAAAAGCATTACTACTATTCATCTGTAGGCTCCCTGCTGGCTTTTTAAAAAGCACAAAACAAGTAATATAACTAGTAAATATATTTAAACTTGACAAATCAATCAATTTTCGTTGAACTTTGATTAGAGATCTAAGTAAAGTATAGTATAGTATACTGGCTGGTATTCAAGAATTTTGAATGCAGCAAAATGGGAGAATAATTATGAGATTTCAAATAAATTTATTAGGAAGCCTACTAGGCTTATTTTTAACAATATCGCCTGGTGCCTACGCTGGGTATAATATTACCCTTTGCGGTGCGAGTCCCGGTGGGCTGTGGTCGATGCTAGGCGCTGGTGTAGATGCGGCTGTGAAAGCAGCGCACCCTGGGTCAATTGTAACTTACCAAACTTCTGGTGGAGGTTTTGCAAATGTGGCCCTACTGAAAGATGGAAAATGTGATTTAGCCCTAGTACATGATGCTGAGGCAGTACTGGCAAGGGATGGTCTGCAACCCTTTAATGAGCCAATTGACAGTATTCAAACCGTTGCCGTTATGTATACTTGGGCTCCGATGCAAATGATTATGAATAAGAAATTTGCAGATAAATATAAAATCACTAAGCTTTCAGACATTGCTGAGAAAAAGGTTCCTGTACGAGTCATACTTAACAAGCGAGGAAATGTTGCGAGCCAAGTTGGAGAGGCTATGTTAACAGCAGCTGGCGCAAGTCCTGACAAAATTAAATCGTGGGGTGGTGATGTTGTTTACGCAGCATCAAAAGAACAGGGCGAGTTAATGCGAGATAGACGTGCAGATGTGATTTTAAATTCGTTGTTTGTTAATCACAGATCTATACGTCAACTCGCGAGTGCAATCGACGTAACCTTAATTAGTATCGATCCAAACGTTGTTCAATCTGTCTCAGATAAATGGAGTATAGGGTCATATACAATCGGAAAAGATGCCTATGAGTGGTCGAACCAAAATGTTACCACACTAACACTTTCAGCGCAGCTTTTTGTTAATAAAAACGCTGATCCAGAAATGGTAAATGATGTTACACAAGCCCTAGTTGATCATATTGAATTAGTGCGAGGCGTACATAAAGCTATGAAGCCTCTTTCAGTAAAACTTATGAAGAGCTCCAAGGCTATAGAGTATCATCCAAATTCCAAAGCAGTTTATAAATAAGATTGCGAAATTATTAGGAAGGGTCACACAAAGTATTTGTGACCCTTTTTTAATATTCTGAAAAGAATTAGCGGACACAGCATCCAGAAAGATGAATTTGCCAATGTCATTTTTATCAATTGAATTTGATACAGGACATCGTCGTCAACTTGTCGGACTACCCAAAACACTCTCTGAGCTCTTGGCAGCAGTAGTTACAGTTTGGGTAGTATATTCAGCTTCAGTGTCAAAGATGGATGTCCTATCTATCACCATAAGCTTTTATGCTGGGATGCTTGCTTTAAGTTTTCTGTTTGTCTCCCCCACTATAAAAAAGGAAACGTCTCCACTATTATTCGACTGGGCACTCAGTATTTTGGCTATATTGTCGGGGATATATTTCCTCTGGAACTCTGATGTAATTGCGCAAAGGATCACCTTATTTGACCCCCTAACCCAATACGACCTGACTTTTTCTAGTTTAATTGTTTTATTAACCTTTGAAGCCATGCGTCGATCTGTTGGCTTAGGGTTAACAGTGATAGTTCTTGCGTTCATAACTTATAATTTATTTGGCCATCTACTCACAGGTGCGTTCTCTCATGGTTACATTGATCTTGAGCATTTTTTAGATGTATCGATACTCACTACTGACGGCCTTTTTGGAGTTCCACTCAGGGTAGCTGGAACCTATGCATTTTTATTCGTGTTATTTGGTACTACTTTGGAGCGCTGTGGAGGTTCAGAGTTTTTTTTTAATCTTGCAGCAAGTCTAACAGGCCGCTCACCTGGTGGACCTGCTAAAATTGCAGTCATCTCATCAGGCTTGTATGGTACAATTTCTGGAAGTCCCACCTCAGACGTGGTGACCACTGGCGCAATAACAATACCGATTATGAAACGACTGGGTTATCAAGCAAGGTTTGCCGGTGCGGTTGAAGTGGCCGCCTCCACAGGCGGGAGCTTACTGCCGCCAGTTATGGGTGCGGCAGCTTTTATAATGGCGGAATATACAGGTATTGCCTACCGTGAAATTGCATTAGCAGCCCTAATTCCAGCCTTTTTATATTATTTACCTATTTACTTGCAGGTTCACTTAAGAGCAAAAAAAACCGGTCTTCAGGGTTTAACAGCACACGAAATTCCACCATTTTTTCAAACCCTCTCTCAAGGGTGGCTTTTTATTCTCCCATTAATAGCAATCTCATATAGCCTTATTGACGGCTACACCCCCTCCTTTTCTGCTATTTATGGTATTATTACCGTTCTTTTTGTTTCACTTTTTAAACACACTACCCGTTTAAATATTACGGATTTATATCAAATTTTAGTTACTGCAGCTATACGAATGGTGCCTGTAGCAGGTGCATGCGCTGCTGCCGGTCTTGTAATTGGCGGCATCACAATGACTGGACTTGCTTCAAAGTTCAGTTATCTGGTGTTTATTATAGCCGGAGACAGCGTTTACTTATCAGTAATCGTCGCAGCAGCTGTAACTCTACTGTTGGGGCTAGGAATGCCAACACCAAGCGCTTATATTTTGGCAGCAGTACTCATTAGCCCTGTTTTGATTGGGCTACAAATACCTGTTTTATCAGCTCACCTGTTCTTATTTTATTTTGCTGTAATGTCAGCACTAACACCGCCTGTTGCTGTGGCGGCTTACGCAGCTAGCGCACTTGCAAATGCTAACCCATTAGAGATCGCTTTAAGTGCAGTTAAAATTTCATTAGGGGCGTTTATTGTTCCATTCGCATTTTTATTTAATCCACCTTTAATTCTCGTTGGGTCATTATCAGATATTGTTATTGCTTTTACTTTTGCCTCTGGCGGCCTGGCGTTAATATCTATTGCAGTTGAGCGGTATTTTTGGTCAGAAATTAAAACCTGGCAGTCCTGGTATATAGCCTTTTGTGGAATAGGAATGCTATTACCTGACTGGAGGTTTGCATCAATGTTTATTGTTTTGATTGCTCCAATTTCAATCAGTCTTTACAAAAAAAAATGAAGCTAATTCACTTTGTCATATTAAAATGGATGTGTTTTTCTTGGGTGAAACTTAACAATTCTTCTAGGCACTCCTCACGGCCCATACTTGATTGCTTTTGTCCACCAAATGGAGTTCCAAGGAAATGTCGGCCAACTTCATTAACCCATATGTAACCGGCCTCAACCTGTCGAACAAACTGATGAGCTTTTTGCAACTTATTTGTCCAGATTGAACATGTTAAGCCATATTTCAGACCGTTGACTTCTTTAAGCATTTTTTCTTCATTATCCCATATCGAAACGGCGTGAACTGGACCAAATATTTCTTCATTTGCAATTCGCATTTCATGGGTAACTTCTGTAAAAATTGTAGGCTCAACAAAAAAACCATTTTTTAAAATAGGATTACCAGACTGTTTTCCTCCACATACAAGGACAGCACCCTGTTCTTTTGCACTTTTAATAAAACCCAT
>JAPKEA010000249.1 GCA_028822275.1 Planktomarina sp.
CACTCTACTGTACCAAAAACAGGTGCATTACCATTATGCTACGACCCATCAGCGGTTTTCAGATACTCTGGAACCCAATGTCTTTCAAGCCCTGAAATTGAAAAACTATCATCACCACTCTTATTTTCTAAGTTAAGATTTAAAGAAATTGTGTAAGTAACTTTTCAAAAAAATTTCACTAAAAACCTTTTAATTTGTGACATAAAAAATGAAATAAACCATACTAATTAAAATGGAGGAATTACTCCAAGAAGCGTGAAAGTTAGAAATTATTACTCTTTAAATGTTTCATTCAGACTACTTTAACATTCGTTAATGAGCCTTTGTTTCAAAAGTATGATGCTGTTAGGGCAATTCCAAGAAGAACCGCAACCCACATTACCATTCCGCCAACCCCGCGCATGCGTGAAACTCCAGTTTCTGGTCCATGTAACCTGTAAAGGCCTTTTATTGTAATCTGAATTATAGTGGTTGCCATAGTTTCTAGTAACAAAAAAGATCTGAACACTTTTGCAGAGATGGCGGTATAGAGCGTTGGAATTAATCGTCGATAGATCCAATCTACATCAAGGTTTACAGCTCGAATTTCGGGAGGGTGGATGCCTGTGCGCATGAGAACAACGAATGCTAGTAGCGCAAAGCAAAGCAATTGTAATTGTCCAATGACGTGGCTCATTGTGTAGGGTTTATAAACTACTTCGTAAGGCAGTAGTGAATAGAGTGGGTCAGGGTAAACCCCGATAAAGATACATAGGAATGCCGTAAATCCCATCGCGAGTTGCATATTAATTGGAGCCTCTTTCGGGCGCAGACCGCTGTCATGTCCAAAGAATGTAAAATATGGAATTTTGATGCCAGAATGTGAAAGGACTCCGGCAGAAGCAAATACCAGTATTGCCCAAATTATTGGATAATGTTGATTGGCAGTCTCATCCATAATTAATGACTTTGTGACGAACCCTGAGAAAAGTGGGAAAGCCGAAATTGATGCAGCCCCAATCAAACAAAATATTGCGGTCCGTGGCATTGTACGACAGAGTCCACCAAGCTCAGTAGCTTTAGAGGTCCCGGTACGCAGCATTACAGCGCCAACGCTCATAAATAATAATGCTTTATATAAAATGTGGGCAAAAGCATGTGATGCTGTGCCATTGATTGCCATTTCTGTACCAATGCCAATGCCAACTACCATGAAGCCTAATTGGTTATTAAGACTGTAAGCTAATACTCTACGTAAATCGTTTTCAATCTCTGCAAAGAATATTGGAAATAATGTCATTACTGCGCCAATATATATTAATAATTCGGTACCAGCAAATCCACGGGCAAGTGCATAAACCGCAAGCTTGGTAGTAAATGCAGAGAGGATTACCGTACCGGTAATTGTAGCAGCGGGATAACTGTCCTGAAGCCAGTTATGCAGCAATGGAAACGCACATTTCATGCCAAAAGATAGAAAAATAAGCCAAGTACCTAATGAACTGAGGGTCATAAGTTCGAAAGTTATTGATCCAGTCTCTCGATAAAGTAACGCTGTTCCTGCCAGCAAAATAACGCCGGAGGTGATTTGAATTATTAAATACCGCATTCCGGTATGATAAGAGCCTTCTGTCTTACGCGCCCAAATCAGAAAGACCGAAGCGAGCGCTGTGCCCTCCCAATAAAAGAACAAGGTAATTAAATCACCAGCAAACACCGCTCCTATGGCAGCTCCTGCATAAAGTAAGGCTGCTATCTGTTGGACAATATCGCGTACATGCCATGCATAAAGGTTACCTAAAAAAGCTGCTAAACAGAAAATTAAGCCAAATATCCGTGATAATTTATCTACTCGCATCATATCAAGCGTGTGTCCAACAAACTCAACTTGTGCAAAAATACCCATGGGAAGGTTCCAAATTTGCCATGCGGCAAGTATTGGTGTGACAAGCAGAATAATACCCCTGATATTGCCTTTTGGTAAAGCGCCTAATGTTAATGCGGCCGCAATGAAAATAAAGGCTGTTGGCAAAATACTGGTCATCACTTTGAACCTTGTTTTAATTGGTCAGTAGGAAACTCTTCGCTATCGATTGCTTTATTTCCATAATAATCTTCTGGCCGTTTGATAAAAAGTCGTAATGCTTTGGCAACCAATATAAGGGCTGTAAACATCACAAATCCATAAACCCCATAAAACCCAGCGATTTCTTCAATAGGAAAATGTCCATGCTTATGGTAGGTAAAATCAGCAAGAAATAGGATTAAACAAAGCGTTCCTAACCCTATAAATAGTTTGTTTGCATTTTTAGTTTGTGTGAACGAACACAGAATTTTTCCAAGACTGGAATATTTTTCTGTTTCGTCAGGGTCGTCCAGTTTCATCCGACGCCTCCTTAAGGTGCAGCTATGATGGGCATCAGGAAGGCCTGAATATGCCCAGCTAAGAAAAATAGAATTATACAACCGCAAGCCGTAAACGCTGGTGGTGCCCAAACTAAGGTTGGACTTTCTGCGAACTTTGTTGGTTTGGTTTCATTAACTGGCTTCAAAAAGAAACCCTTCCCTACCAATGGCAGAAGATAAGCAACATTTAGAAGTGAGCTTATAAGCAACACTCCGATGATTGCGAGCTGTCCGGCATCAGCTGCGCCCATAATAAGAAACCACTTGCTCCAAGATCCACCCAATGGGGGCAGTCCAATAATAGATAAAGAGCCAATTAGAAACGCAATAAAAGTTATTGGCATTGCGCGGCCTAAGCCAGTCATTTGGCTTATGTTAGTTTTCTGGGTCGCCACGTATATTGATCCCGCACACATGAAAAGAGTTATCTTTCCCATTGCATGCATCACAACATGCAGGCTTCCACCCAATATTCCCATTGATGTTGCAAGCGCAACGCCCAATGTTATATAAGATAATTGGCTAATAGTTGAGTATGCAAGTCTGGCTTTAAGATTATCTTTAGTCAAAGCTATCACTGAAGAAGTAATTATTGAGAAAGCTGCGAGCCACATCAGCCAGATCGAGGCCCCCGTCACCGCTAAAAAATCAACTCCAAAAATATAGATACCTACCTTAAGCATAGTAAACACGCCAGCTTTCACAACGGCAACTGCATGTAAGAGAGCGCTGACTGGGGTAGGGGCCACCATTGCCGCTGGGAGCCAACGATGAAATGGCATTAGAGCAGCTTTACCTATGCCAAACGCATAAAGTGCAAGCAGAATTGCAACAGGGGGACCTGCGATAAGGCCTTCCAAAATACCACCGCGTGTAAAATCCAGTGTTCCTGCTATTGCAAAAGTCCAAATCACTGCAACCAATTGTAAACCAATTGAGGTACCTATTAGAATACTAAGATAGGTTCGCGCGCCTTTGATTGCTGCCAATGTACCTTTATGAGCCACCAATGGATAAGTTGATAATGTTAGGATTTCATAAAATAGAAACAGCGATAACATATTTGCGGCGAAAGCAATCCCCATTACAGAGAAGATTGCAAAAGAAAAACAAGCAAAGAAGCGTGCGTGGTCATCTTCATTATTCACACGCATATAACCAATGCCATAGATATGGGTGACTATCCAAAGTCCGGATGCCAGTATGGCAAACATCATTCCCAAAGGTTCGACATTAAATGCCAACTCCAGCCCGGGCATTACTTCAAATAAAACAAACGTAGCGGTAGTCGTATTTCCCACATTAGCTAGAATATTAAGCACTACGATAAAGGTTGCAATCGCGGCGCCAAGGGTTAGCCCATCGCGAAGGTTTGGGCTCTTGCGGAAAAGTAAATTTGTCACCACTGCCGCAGCTGGCAGCAGCATTGATAGTAAAATCGCCAGGGATGTATCCATAACTAAGTCCGTTCTAATGCATCATGCCAGATGACCCGGCCAGTAACGCTTGCGCCGCAGTTTTTGCAGCTCCGAGTGTTATGTCCGTTTCAAAGCCAAAGTAAATACAGGCTAAGGCCATGATCCATAGGGGCAACAGCATTGAAAGTGGAGCCTCCTGAATGGTTCTCTCACCATTTGGGGGAGACAGGTATAGCGTCTCAATAAGTCGCCAAACATACATGACTGCAAGCAAGGAAGATGCTACAATTAACATAGCAAGTGGCCAGTATCCCTTTTCTATCGCAGCTTGAACAAGAAGCCATTTGCTCAAAAACCCAGCAGTTCCAGGTACGCCAATTAGTGATATTCCGCCAATTACAACTGCCGCACTTGTCCACGGCATTGTTTTCCCAAGGCCATGTAGATGTACATAAAATGAGCTTCCAGACCGCAGTACATAAGCTCCAACCCCCATAAACAACAGTGCCTTACTGATGCCGTGGTTGAAGAGGTGGATAATAGTAGCCGTCAAGCCTGTCTCGGAAAATAAAGCAATACCAAGCAACATGTAACCAATCTGTGCTATGCTCGAATAGGCCAACATTCGCTTTAGGTCGCGTTGGAAGATTGCTGCCAAGGATGCGGTAAACATTGCTAGTAGAGCAAAAGGATAAAATATTAACTCAAGGGTTGAAGTCTCTGC
>JAPKEA010000250.1 GCA_028822275.1 Planktomarina sp.
GTATCTGAGCTTAGGGCATTAAATTTTTCAGGGTTCCTTAAAAAGGTGCGATCAAAAGCTGCTTTATCGAACACATAAGACCCATCTTTGGAAGTCTTAACACCGAACTCAGCGAAGTAAATATTGTTGTCACCATAACCCTTAATCGGAGATGCAATTAGTTTTGCTAATTTCTGGTTGGCAGTTCGCAGAAATGCATTATTGGCCAATTCTCCATTTTCGTTACCTGATTCATCTATAAAACCAAGTTTTTTGAGATCTGCCTTATAAGCATTCAATTCTGCAATTAAGCCCTCAACATTACTTTGAATATTACTTGAGGACATCGTAGTGGTGATTGTTTGGGCGTTATTTGTACTTGCTAATAAGTCTATCTGAATACCTGGGATCAAGTCGGTCACAGTGTTTTTTTCACGTGAAACCGCCAGCCCGTTAAATTTAAATTCGGCGTTAGTGGAATATTGCCGCATTTGATTATCGCCTCCGGAGGTTCCAGATTCGCTCTGAAATCTATTATCTGAAGCATTGTCCGCAATATTAACTGCGTTTTTAAAGCCAGTTTCCCCTTTAACTATTAACGAAAAAGTCGACGGAACATCCGACATCCGAACAACTTCTGCAAATACGCCAGGTTTTGAATTAATTAATTGGGCTACCTCAGATAAAGTAGTGCCAGCCGTGATATTCACCGTCGTTGTGGCAACGCTTGAATCATGGGTGAAAGTGTTCGACGATCCGAGGCTAAGTGCATTGTTATAGTTTCCCAGTTTTATAGTTAATACTCGAGCGGAAATACCATCTGATGCCGTGTTGAAACCAGAGTATTCGAACATCATTTGCGTCGCAGTCGACACATCTGTTAGTGTGTTTGTGGCTGCCGTCACTTTAGATGCGTCAATAACTGATGCCCTGCTGAAATTAGAATTGGGCGATACTTTTATAGCATATGGAGATGTTGGCATTAAAGTCTTAACGTTCGTTTGACTTATCTGCATAGTTGATTTCAGTGATGCCATACCGGAAATAGCAGTATCAACTTTGTCTTTTTGCTGGTTAACGATCGTCTTAATAGGCGCCATAGCTGCGTCTACGATGGCGTCAACGATCACAGGAATATTATACCCCGAACCTTTCTTATTGATCATGCTTACATAATCGTTACTTATTGTTTCGCTCATCACGCCACCTCTTTTAACTTAACGGCCAATTTAACGAAAAACTTAGGTCAATAAGAAATTTCAATTTCAATTCGACGATTTTCTTCTCTACCAGCTACAGTTACATTGTCTGCTACGGGATCAGTTTCACCTTTGCTGACAGCCGACATGCGACCACCAGAAACCAGGCCAGTCTGTTCTATTGCTTGCACGACACTTGCTGCACGCCCTGCCGCGAGATCCCAGTTATCACGGAATTTACCGTTAGAAATTGGGATATCATCAGTGTGTCCAGTCACAGTAATTTGGCTATCAGGTGACATCGCAGTCAGGGCGATCCGGTCTAAAATATCCTGGGCGTCCGCAGTTAGGTCGGCAGTCCCCGAAGGGAATGCCCCTCCCGCCCCAACAGATATAAACACACTTCCCTCACGCTGCTCAACCTCAATAAGACCTTGATCGATTTGCTCTTTCAAGGCCACGGTCAGCTCTTCAGTAGCCTTAGATGCATTCTGGAGTTTTTCGCTCACTTGCTGAGACGATCCACCTTGATCAGTCCCATCTCCTGGAAAATTCTCCTCCAGAGATGCCGCCAACTCCTGAAGTTCCGCCTCCAGACCTCCAAAAAGAACTTCACTTTCCGACGCACCCGTCGCCTGGCGAGCCTCAGCCAGAGCACTCATTGTCTCTTTAATCATACTTTTTATTTCTTCTTGATTTAATTCCTCTTTTGGAAAGTTAATCACGACATTTTCACCAAGGGTCTCAATTTTTATTTCACCAGTATCGATTGCCTTTTTAAGCTGTTTAGCCAAATCTTGTGCATCAAGAGACGCATCACTTTTACCACCGTCACCATCAAAATCAGATGTTTTTTTCTTATCTAACTCTCCACCTTCTGGAGAATCTTCTGTTTTCGTTTGCAGTTCGAGCTCTGGCTGTTGCAGTTCGGTAGTCTGTTGGCGAAGGGTTTCAGTTACCGATGGACTTGGACTGGGGCTAAAGTTCAACGAAATCACTGTTGTACCTTTGGGTTGCTCCACTACGGGAACAACTTTTTGTACACCGAATGACTCCTTAAGAGAGCCTGAAATTTGCTTATATTTAGGGACGTTAAATTCAGCAAATGATAAAATCAAAACAAAAAACGCCATCAGAAGAGTAGCCATGTCAGCGAAAGTCGCCATCCAAGCAGGGGCACCTTTCGGTGGGCACTTTGGACACTCCTGCTCTTGCTGTTCTTCTTCTTTTAGAGCTTCTTCAGCCATGATTGATCACTCTACTAATATTATGCTGCAAGTTCAAATTTAGCTTGAAGCTTCGGCGGTAAGGTAGCCGCCATTTGATCTTGGATATTTCTTGGACTGTCACTCCGGGCTATCCCACGCAAACCTTCCAATACAAACTGTCGATAGTTAACTTCAAACTCAGTATAGCCCTCAAGTTTCTTTACCATTGGCATAAACATAACATTCGCAACGAAAGCTCCATAAAGAGTGGTCAAAAGGGCTACTGCCATAGCCGGCCCAATAGACTTAGGGTCGCCCATGTTACCCAACATCAGAACTAGGCCGATTAGTGTACCAATCATACCCATGGCCGGAGATATATCTACCCAGCTGTTGACGCAGCCGCCCGTCGCTGCATGCCGGTCCTTCATGGACTTAATTTCCGAATTCATTTGCTTGATGAGTTTCTGCTCATCAGCCCCGTCCACTAACATTTGCATCCCTTTTTCAAAGAATTTGTCTGGAACAGGCTGACCCTCTAGGGCCATCATTCCATCCTTACGCGCCATTCCTGCGAGTTCAACCATGCGCTCAACTGTCTCATCTAGTTTAGGCAAGCCAGGCTTAAAACATTTACCCATTGCTTTGAAGGACGATAGGAAAGTTGGCATGGGTGCTGAATACATGACAGCGAAAAAACTTCCACCGAAGACGATCATGATAGATTGGTTGTCGACAAATGGAGCGATACCGCCGCCTGCGATCATAGCAGCTAAGATCATGCCAACGGCGCCCAAAAACCCAAGTAATGCTGCAATATCCATATTAGATACTCCTCTTTTCAGTTCAGTGTATACAAGATTTGTACCAATCTATATAAGTCTGAACAAATAAATGTACAATTTAGTGTAAATACACCAACTACACTCCAGAAGTAGGTCAATGTTGAAAAAATTAATTATTACCATTATTTTTTTATTTTATTTGTCGAATGCTGCTTCGGCACAATTTATAGCGCGTCAACACACCGTAAAGGACCTCCATTACGGGACAACTTGGCTTCGATGTTCGGTTGGGCAATTCTGGGACCCTGCTAAAGGCACGTGCGCTGGCGATATTGTAAAGTTAGACCATGATCAAATCGCCTATGCTATTTCGGAGGCAAAGCGGCAGTTAGGCACCGATTGGCGCTTACCAACTCATGCTGAACTCAAAAGCCTCGTATGCGAAGAATGTCCACCACCAAAAATTAATTCAAAGTATTTTCCGAACTTATCACCAGAAGCATACTGGACAAGTGATAAAAATAAACTGAACCGTAAAAGCTTTTGGTCAGTAAACTTCATGACTGGACATTCGTATTCAAGGTTTTTTTCTTATCAATCCTTGCCAGTTCTACTGGTAGAAGCTGACTGAAAATTCACACTGTGCCACGCTCAAAACTATAATAAGCTAGCCAATGTTAGAATGATAACAAAACCACACACTACGGCTGCAGAGATCTCGACAACCTGGGCTTTGGCATTTTTTACGTTTGACATGTATGTCGCAGCAACCTTACCCAACTTGTCATTATAAATTTGATTAGCCATTTGATATGCATTCAGCATGTCTGGCGCCAAGTCAGACAATTGAAGGATCTCAACGTCCGGCGATTCAGAAGACTGAACGATTTTTTCGATTTCTGCTAAGCTAGATGAAGTAAGGTTTACAGATTTTGGTACTGCCACACCTTTAAATATGAGAAAACCGTTTTCAGGATAAATAGCCGGCAAAGGGTTTAACGGCACTGACCGTGCAAAAAAACCAAAGCAATGAACCTCTTCTTTGGTAAAAAACGTATTGGTAAGTTCGTAATTAGAAATAATCTGCTCATTAAGTCCAACTAGGGTATCCACGAGTTTTAACGCAAAATCTGTTTCTGTCTTTTGTTGATCTCTTTCACTGATTTCTCCATTATCATCTCCTGGATCTCCTGCCTCAGAGGTAGAGTCGTCTATCAACGGGGGCGCAGGCTCAGCTGCATTAGCTTCTATGTCATTATTGTCGTCTGCCATTTATCAACCTCACATTATCTCAATGATAGCTTTTGAGATCTAAATATCAATAAACCTTGATGTTCCAATGGTCCAC
>JAPKEA010000251.1 GCA_028822275.1 Planktomarina sp.
CAAGTGGCGCACTAATGCTCCGGCGACTGGCGCGGTTTTAGTCCGGCGTTGACAGAAATGGCGCACCGGGGAGGCTGTTCGATGCCTCTTTGGAGCGTCTTTCCGTGACTGAAACCGGCTATATCAACAGCTTAGCAGAGCGCGCCCCGCGGTCAACTATCCAAACCTTACCCGCAACCTTACCTGAACCTACGTCCAAGGCCCGCGGACCGCGATCCGTTACAAAGAAAACCTCAGGGGCCCGTGCCCCGGTCAGCGACGTTTGATCTGAGTTAATGACATTTTGTAGGCTGGCCTTGGGTGGGCCTTCGCGGGCCGAGGGGCTTGGGCTGGGTTTTTGGGAAACGGCTCGCGGCGCGGAGGTACGGGGTCACAAGCAGGGGTTGCTCTGGCCAGCCCTAACTTTCCAAGAGCCACCGCAAATAGAGCAGACCCCCTTCAAGCAGGGTTACGGCCCACGCGCAGGTGATTTAGACTTGGAGCGGTAGATTTATTTGAGTAGGTTTGTTGTCGTTTTAATGTCTATGGAGAGTCGATTACACAGTTTAGATGGTGATGCGCTTATTGTAGTCGTGCGACATAGCCCAATTCTGGAAGTTCAAGGTGGTCAAAAAACAGCAGGGGCCTCTAACTTTAGTGCCCTTTTGCTCAGACCAAATAAAGAAATATATTGAAAAAGCTCCTTCAGTAGCATTTTAATACAGCCTAATTTTAATGAGTTCCCATACTCAAAAAAATTTAATTTCGAGAACAATACCATAAGATTAAAATTAGCAGATTAGATTTCGCATAGTTCTGATCTGGTCAAAAACCGCTTACCGCGTCCGTTATCCAAAGAAAACATACCACCTCGTCCTTCAACAACGTCAATAATCAAACGCGTATGTTTCCAAGCTTCGTATTGCGCTCCACCTATATAAAAGGGCGTTTCGCCAATCTCGCCCATTAGCACGTCGTGATCGGCAATGATTAAATCACCTTGAGCATAGCACATAGGGGCAGAACCGTCACAGCAACCACCTGATTGGTGAAATATTACTGGACCGTAGTCAGCTATTATCTCATCTAAAAGCTTCAAAGCGGCTTCTGTTGCTTCAACTTGGTTTATCATAAAAAATATCCTTTTTGTCTTTGAGGGCGCATAATGATACGCCCTCTGAGTTAATTATTTAGAAAAACCCTAATTTATTTGGGCTATAACTTACCAAAAGATTTTTAGTTTTTTGGTAGTGTCCTAACATCATTAGATGATTTTCGCGTCCTATGCCGGATTGCTTGTAACCACCAAACGCCGCATGGGCTGGGTATGCATGGAAGCAGTTAGTCCAGACCCGACCAGCCTCAATAGCACGGCCAAAACGATAGCATGTATTAGTGTCACGGCTCCAGACGCCAGCACCAAGACCGTAGAGGGTATCGTTAGCTATTTCCAAAGCTTCTTCATCAGTTTTAAAAGTTGTTACCGACAGAACTGGGCCAAAAATTTCTTCTTGGAAAATACGCATGTCGTTTGTGCCTTTGAATACGGTTGGTTGGATATAGTAACCACCCTCCATATTCCCAGATGTATCAGCAGCAGCACCACCAGTTAACAATTCAGCACCTTCTTTTACTCCAATATCTAAATATGAGAGAATTTTTTCAAATTGCTCACTAGATGCTTGTGCGCCTATCATTGTATTCGGATCAAGAGGATCACCCTGCACAATGGCTTCAATCCGTTTCAAACAACGTGCCATAAATTCATCATAGATGTCCTCATGGATCAGTGCTCGGCTTGGACAAGTGCATACTTCACCCTGATTTAAAGCAAACATTACAAGCCCTTCAATGGCTTTATCAAGGAATGCATCATCTTGGTCCATTACATCTTTAAAGAAGATATTTGGTGATTTTCCACCCAATTCTAATGTGCATGGGATTATATTTGCCGACGCATATTGCATAATTAGGCGACCCGTTGTGGTTTCACCAGTAAAGGCAATTTTTGCAATCCGCGTACTTGAAGCTAACGGTTTACCGGCTTCCAAGCCAAATCCGTTCACGACATTAACTACACCAGCAGGCAACAAATCGCCAATCATTTCTAGTAATACCAATATAGACGCAGGCGTTTGCTCCGCAGCCTTCAAAACGACACAATTACCCGCAGCTAGCGCCGGCGCCAACTTCCAAACTGCCATTAAAATTGGAAAATTCCATGGAATGATCTGACCAACGACGCCAAGAGGCTCATGGAAGTGATAAGCTATGGTATCTCCATCTATTTCACTTAATGATCCTTCTTGGGCACGGATGACGCCTCCAAAATAACGGAAATGGTCTATCGCAAGTGGAATATCAGCAGCAGTTGTTTCCCGGATTGCCTTGCCGTTATCCCAAGTCTCTACCTCGGCAAGGGTGGCTAGATTATCTTCCATGACCTGCGCAATCTTGTTTAAGATTTGGCTGCGCTCGGTTACACTTGTTTCTCCCCAAGCTTTTTTTGCAGCATGCGCGGCATCTAGCGCAAGGTTGATGTCTTTTTCATTAGAGCGCGGTATTTGACACAGTACTTTGCCGTTAACTGGAGTAATATTATCAAAATACTTACCATCTACCGGTTCAATAAATTTGCCCCCGATATAGTTTCCGTATTTCTCTTTAAATTGAAAAGCCATAGATATCTCCCAGATTGCAGTTTATTATGAGGGGATTTAACGGTGGCTTTTAGGGTGTGTCACTATCGCTATTTTAGACGTCCTCACAATCTGTCGCAGATTTGAGACAGATCGTCAAAGAAAGCTAACTATTTTGGTCAGATATGGTGGCCAAATTTTCAAAACTCACCGTTCTTAACAACTTTGTCGTCGAATTTTACTAAGCTTTCGGTACAGAGTTGCACGACTAATCTCCATATCGCGAGCCGCCGCACTGATATTACCACCTGATTTGGCCAATGATTGCTGTATAGTGCGACGCTCAGCCAGAGTGTAATCTCGGGCAAAGTCGATCGTCTTGCCCTGTAAGATTGAGAGTGGCAATGAATTATTTATATCAGCATCAGTCAGACCATAAATATCGCGAGCATAGCGTGTGGCGCCAATAACAAGGTCGTCTTGATCAACAGCAAATAAGGCTGGGCCTCTAATATGGCTGTGATTATCAAGTAAACTAGGTTCTGCTGCCAAAATTATGCGCGACTTTGAAAAGTTTTTAATGAAATTGTCAGTTTCTATACGTCGGGCTGCATCAACAACAGTGACCAATATAAGTTGCGAAAACCCGGTAGTCAAATCTGCTCTGCAAGACGATACGTCGATAACAGCCAATAAGCGAGCATTATGATCAAAAATTGGGGCCGCAGTGCACGAAAGGTTCGTATTTTTTGAATGAAAATGTTGATCCTTGTGAATCATTAGCGGACTTTTCTCAACTATACAGGTGCCAATGCCATTTGTTCCCTCGCTTTCCTCGCTCCAAATTGCTCCTGTCCATAGACCCCACTTATCAAAAGTTGTGTCATCACACTTGGCACCTCGTCGTGCAACGGCAATTCCTTCTTTGTTTGCCAAAACAACGCTGCACCCGACATCGCCTACAGCAACGAACAATTGATCGAGTTTTGCGCTGCTTAAATGTAGGAAGTGTCCTAATTGATCCTGTGCTTCATGAAGTTCTTTTGCGCTGGCGCGTTCTGGTGGATTTGATTCGTCAGGGTTCAATTGATGAAGAATGCGGGACCTTTGCCAAGATGCGACTATTGGAGATCTCGCGGCTTCGTCGCGCTCAATGGCAGTGTCTATAACATTAGAATGTGTTTTCATCAAAAATACCACTCAAACTCAAAACCAAACTCAATTTTTTACGCACATCGTTTCAAGATATGTGCTAAACAATTATCATGTCAAACTTGGAGCTCATTTGGTTTTCAATATTAAATTGTTGACACAATCTTGCCGCAGAAAGCTAATTCTGCTTACCGGACGCAGTCTATTTTAAACCAGTGGGTCCTATCCTTATTGAGTTTTAAAAAAATTGTGGACGATATTAGGGTTTTTTAGAACATTTTCACACTTCTTGTGGTGTGGCATTTTTGCTCGCAATGCTTTGGGTTTTTCGCCTGCTTGGGTTCTTGTCTGTATAGTCATAGGCTGAACGCTAGCTGTGCTGCTGCAAATGTCCAATTAAACAGGAGTGTAAATCATCAGGCGTAAGCCCCACGTCCACGATCCATCGTTCGATTTGCTTTAACTCACCCATAAGCTGACGCCTGACCTTCGCAGCATGCCACTGGGTTGCCAGCTTGTCCTTTATCTGCCGTTATGCTTGAGATTAACCTCTGAGATGTGATGTAAGCCTTGCTTGTTCCGTGCGCCTGTTGATGCCCTCCGTGGGTCTGCAACAGCCAATGTACTTGTATACGGTATTCTGTGACTCGACGGGTCGACCGCGGCCCTCGAGCCAAGCAGCGACCACCTTGCAACTTGCCAATGGTAATTGGGTTTGCAGACTTAGCGTTGGGTTGTT
>JAPKEA010000252.1 GCA_028822275.1 Planktomarina sp.
GGTATCGCCGCTGGACGGGGTGCACTTTGGGGTGGATGCGCATGCCACGCTGGGAGGGCCCTGGCGCAGGCCGTGCTGGACAGGTTGCGTTGAAGTATGCGATTGTCCTTGATAGGTTCTATCGGATTAAACCAAAGCGGTCAGGGCGACTTTGTAACTTCGCCTGATGACAAAAAACTCTCCATTTCTCTACGTTAGAACCAACCCCGAGGTTACTGAACTTTGTTGCCTAGATCCATGGCCTGAGAACCACGGGCTACGGACAATGGGGCAGCGACTATTGAACTTGATGCAAATATTAACAATTGGCGTCAGCTTAGCTGTATTTTCTTGTTCATTTCCTACCCTCTCGTAACGCCCTATCAGACAGGTAGTGCTGCATCCAAACACATCCATGTTATGACGGGATGATCCAGTGCTCAGCACAAAAAGCTAGAAGTTTAGAATGTGGACTTGAGTTTATAAAATTTAAATTTATTAAATTAAATCAGCAGCTTAATGGCATATAATGGCGGAGAGTCAGAAATTCTACAGGTAAGTGTTTAACTTACTGTTATAAAATAGATTAATTTTTATAGGGGATTTAGCTTGAGGTCCAACTTGGGCTCTACTATGGGCCCGTCAACTTCTTTGTGAAAGCCAGACAACTAGCTAATCATAGCTTCACATATCGCAAATATACCGTAAGCGTCCGCTGGCGTCTATCTGTATACTGAATTGAAACGTACCAAGATACGTATCAGATAAGCAAATATAATATTTTTAATTAAATAAAATCAATTATTTAAAAGAATAAAATGGTGTGGGTGAATCGTGTCGAATTCATGCTGTTCCGTTGCCACGCGCTTACGCGGGCCGAAAAGGCGGTCGGTGAACTCCTTGCCATTATCGGTCAAAATGGTGCGGATATGGATTGGACACGCACGTTTCAGGTCATGCAGAAAGCTCTGGGCATTGGCGGCTGTCTTGTTGCGATATACGGCAATGAAGACCCAGCGGCTGGCCCTGTTGATCGCCACAAAGAGATATTCTTGCGACGTCTCCTTGGCTATTTGTGGCAGATATTTTACGTCAATGTGAATGTATCCGGGATCATACGCTCTGGAGCCAACTGCAAAAATTCGTTTTTAACAACAGTTGGTCGTAATAATTTGAGAAGAAGATTAGCGCTAAAAAGTTGTTTACAACTTAATATGCATATGCATATATTCAAGTATAAAATATTTTATCCGGTCTGGCACTTAGTATTCTTGCTAATGCTAAATCAAAATCAGGTTCTGAGATGTCAGTTTCAATTGTATGAGGTTAACAAAGTGAAATATAGAATAATAGCAGCCCTTCTTGCCGGTTTTACAGCCTTCTCAGCCTCAGCTGAAGAAGTGACCTTGCGGGGTGTTACCGCTTTCGCCAGTGGCACGACTTTTTCGCGCCCTTTTGAGGCATTCATCGACCAAGTCAATAAAACTGGAAAGGGTATCGTTCAGATCAACTACGTTGGAGGTCCCGAGGCAGTGCCTACCTTCGAGTTAGGCAATGCCGTATCTGCAGGGATAGTTGACATAGCCAATAATACTTCGGCTTTTTATACAAATCTTTTACCCATTGGAGACGCTCTTCATTTAGCAACAAACACTGTGCAGGATCAGCGTAAAAATGGTTGTTTTAAAAGAATCGACGCACTTCATCAAAGCCAAATGAATGTCAAATTTTTAGCAAGGACCGGAGATCACATTAAGTTTCATCTCTATTTAACCAAGCCAATAAAATCTACTGACTTGAGCGGTTTAACTATCAGAACTACCCCAGTCTATCGTGCTATGTTTGAAGCTCTGGGAGCCACGCTTGTACGCACCGCGCCGGGAGAAGTTTATACTGCGTTGGAGCGTGGTACAATCGACGGCTATGGTTGGCCGATACAGGGAGTGATGGATTTGGGCTGGAATGAACAGACAAAATATCGGATAGATCCTGGTTTCTATCAAGTAGACGTAAATTTTCTTGTGAACCTTGATAAGTGGAATACTCTATCACCTGAGGCTAAGGAAGTTCTTCATGATGCAGCTATCTGGTCTGAAGCCCAAAATGCCAATAATGTTAGTATTAACGCATCAGAGGCGTCCAAGCAGTCTGAATCTGGAATTGAGACTATCACATTTTCTCACGAATTGAAGACAAAGTGGCTGACTACAAGCCAAACGGCTGGGTGGGCGTCTGTTGAAGCCATAAACGCGGCCGAAGCTGCCGCTTTAAAATCGTGTTTGATTAAATAAGGTCGTCAGCCAGTGAGAAATATCAGCATCCATACCTGGGTCAGCAGGTATGGTTTATTCTTGGATCATATCCTGAATCTGTTCGCTTTTCTCGCTGGAACAGTTCTGGTGTGTATCGTCGCGGCGATATCGATTAATATATTACTTCGGAATTTATTCATGTCTCCAATTTATGGATTGCTCGATTTAGTTGAATACGGGCTGCTATTATTAACATTTTCTGGCGCTCCTTGGGTTTTGTCTAAATATGCTCATGTTACTGTCGATCTGGTCACATCAGCTGTGCCTTTGAATACAGCCCAATTAATTGCTCGGTATGTGTCGATCCTTGGTTTTTGCGTATCTCTCGTCGTAGCTATCTACTCTTTGGAAGCCGTTGTAACTTCGCAATCGCATGGTTCGATGATCAGAACTGCATTCGTGATCCCAGAATGGTGGGTTCTGAGCATCATGCCGGCCTCCTTTACCCTTTTGGCGCTAGAGTTTCTGCGCCAGGCTATCTCCCCATCGCGTAATTTCACTACACCTAAAGGTTTATAAAATATGGATTGGCCGCTTGTTTTGGGCGCAATGCTTAGTGGATTGGCTGTTTTGCTCTTGCTTGGTCTACCAGTCGGTTTTGCTTTTCTTACTGTGACCTTATTCGGCGCTTTTGAAGTGTTGGGAGGAGAGCGTGGACTTGTTCAACTGGCCCGAAATGCCACACAGTCCATGACAAGTTTCCAACTCGCGCCAATACCATTATTCATCTTAATGGGTGAGATTTTGTTTCAAACAGGCTTAGCGCATCGCGCAATTGATGCTGTAGACCGAGTAGTAACACGTATTCCCGGGAGACTTTCCGTTGTAACTGTTTTTGGTGGAACAATATTTGCTGCACTGTCAGGCTCCACAATTGCCAACACTGCTATGCTCGGATCTACACTACTGCCTGGAATGCTAAAGAAGGGGTACGCACCCACTCTTGCAATGGGTCCAATCATGGCCTCTGGTGCTATCGCAATGTTAATTCCACCGTCCGCACTGGCTGTTTTAGTTGGAAGTTTAACAGGAATATCTATATCAAGCCTTTTGCTTGCAGGTGTGATTCCTGCTGTAATATTATCGATTTCCTTTGTTGGCTGGATCGTTTTAGTAGTAACATTGATGCCGTCTTTAGCCCCACCTGAAGAAACGCATTTTATGTCATTATCTGACCGTTGGCGACCATTTGCGGTTTACGTATTGCCACTTTCAATAATTTTCATAATCGTCATTGGCAGCCTCCTCAGTGGATTTGCCACGCCTACCGAAAGTGCGGCTTTAGGATCAGTCTGTGCTATTGGAATGGGCGCTTGTTATCGAGCATTGACCATCCGACGTTTTTTTCGCGCCTTAGAAGAGACAGTGAAGCTTTCTGTTATGATATTGTTTATTATCATGACAGCTCAAACTTTCGCTCAAATACTCTCTTTCTCAGGTGCAACAAGTGGAGTGATCCGCGTAATACAGGGATTTGACTTTACCCCAACCGCTGTTCTGCTCGCTATGATCGCACTACTTTTATTGCTTGGCTGCTTCATTGATCAAGTAAGCATGCTAATGGTGACAGTGCCAATTTTCATCCCTCTTGCTTCAGCTGCTCAGATCGACCCCCTACTTTTGGGCGTCGTCTATCTCTTAACTATGGAAATAGGCTTACTGACGCCGCCATTTGGTCTATTACTATTTGTAATGCGTGGCGTGGCTCCAAAAGAGATCCGAATGAAAACAATTTATGCAGCCGCATTACCATTTGTCACAATCAAGCTTCTCCTATTATCTGTTATTGTTACTGTTCCATCACTCGCAACTTGGTTGCCAAACTTCTTGTTGGATTAACTGGAAATTAATTCCTTAGATAAGCCAAACGTTACCCAATCAACGACGCCGTACCCGTGCTGAATAATATCATCGCCAAGACCACTTAACTAACTGATCTCCCATTCCTAGCAAACAGTAAGCAGCATTTTTCATCAATTTCACTTTAACTCTCCCACTAGTAATGGTGAATTTAAAGCAGAAACAACTCATGATTAATTAATCTTGGGTTTCCAGCACTAATACTAGCTTTCCAAGCAGCCCCACGCGGGTTCTGTACAGCTTCGAAAAAGTTAGTATAGGTGTTTGGGGCCCGGGGCTTATAAAAGGTCGGTTGGGGACCGCTCTGGAGGCGGACCAGAGGGCTGCAGATGACTTTATTATTCTGCTAGGCGGTTGC
>JAPKEA010000253.1 GCA_028822275.1 Planktomarina sp.
TTTTTCTGTTACCAATTTCCAGTTGTTCAGAGCTTGATATGAACCTGTTTGCCACAAATAAATAATCTATGTGATAGGGCTTTTTTGGGTTTCTATGCATAAAAAACGTGTGTTCCAATTCGTCACCCTGTTTAATGCTCTCAGCCGTATGGTAGCAGCTAAATAGAGCTTTCGAATTCAACAAATCACAGACGTCAGTGTGGTTACCTAGTTTCCGCTTTGTATCCCAAATAGCGTTACTGTTCCAATCACCAGCTACAATAAGATTATCCCAATCAAGGATGGCTTCATTAGATTTAAGATAGTCCCAAAGCTGATAGATATAACCTCTATTGTTTTGGTTATCGGCTTGTGTCCAGACCGATAGCAATTGAATGCCGTTACTAAGCTGAACTGTCATAAAATATTTGTTAGACTGTGGGTTCTGACCGATTAATTCAGCGTCAAGGCCAACGGGTAAAAACAACCCAAGTCCTTTATATTCCAGACGACCAACCCATTTATAGTTCTCAGCCCATTCTTTATATTTGATGTCTGTTGATGTGGCTGGATTTTCACACTCCTGAACAATTAAAATATCCCATCCAAATGCATCGATCGCACTTAGCTTACTTCTGAGCTTACAGTTTGCATTCCAGCTAACTATTTTCATGCAGTGATACTCTCGATATTTTCATCGACAAATCATTCATTGTTCACCCCCATATGTAAGGTACTCTTCGCCCTCAGCTAATAAGTTCACCCTACCCGTTCAGTTTTTCGAGTCTTCAAGTTGGGTAACCTCTTCATCATCGTGATCTGTAGTAATTTGTTTTGTTGTTTTGGCACCCAGCGTTTTAAGTGATTGTACCTGAGAGATGACATTACCACGTCCTTTTGAAAGTTGATTGAATGCCTGATCATAAGAATCCTGTGCCAGACCTAACCGCTCACCGACCTTCTCCATGCTCTGAACAAAGCTAGTCACCTTATCATATAGCTTGCCAGCCCGATCAGCGATCAGTTCTGCATTTTTGTTTCGCTTTTCAACGGCCCAAACACTCGCAATCGTTTTTAACGCCATCATCAGTGTTGTTGGTGTAGCAATAGTAATATTCTTCTCAAGCGCGTATGACGTAAGCGTGGGGTCTTCTCTTAAGGCCTCTGAGAGCGCTCCCTCAATTGGTACAAAAAGTATTACATAGTCTACTGTTGATGCCTCAGCTGTTTGATACCCTTTTGCTGAAAGACTATTAATGTGAGCTTTTATAGATACCAGGTGACGTTTACGTGCTGCAATTATGTCATCGTCAGTGTCGGAGTTCACAGCGTCACTATAAGCAACAAGAGAAACTTTACTATCAATGACAAGCGTCTTTCCGCCCGGTAGTTTCACCACCACATCCGGCCTTAATCTTTCCCCTTCTGATCCAGTTCGATGTGCTTGAGTTTCATACTCTTCGCCTTCCCGCAGGCCTGAACCCTCCAGAATATTTTCTAAGATCATCTCACCCCACGCACCCTGCATTTGAGTATCGCCTTTAAGGGCCCGCGTCAGAGAGACTGCCTCTTGTGAGATAGATTCAGATCTCTTCGATAATTGAGCTATTTCAGCCTTAAGACGTTCCCGGTCTTTCACAGTTTCTTCGTTTACTTGGCGCAGTTCCTTTTCGAAATGACCGACGTGTTCTTTCAATGGATTTAAAGTGGCTTCTAGTTTTTCAATATTTGCTTTTGAAAAGCTTTCTCCCTGTGCCTTGAGAGCTTCCTCAGCAAGTTCTTTGAACTTTGTTGTCATTTCATCACGCACTTGTGAGAGCATCTCAATTTTTTCTTGGGATGCCTTTTGCTCAGCAGCTCTGTTAGCCGTAATCTCAGTGATTTCATTTGATTGAACACGAGATTTTTCGTTTAAATCGTCCATTTTTGTACGCAATTTAGAAAGATCTTGATTAAGGCGGTCCACCTCTGACTTTCGCTCTTCTGCGAGTGCTGAGGTACCTGCAGCCAATTGTTCTGCTTCCGATAAACTTTTGTTTATCGCATCCAAGTTTTGCGCACCAAGATGCTCAGATGGCGTTTTTGTTGCTCGCTTAAATAAAACAGCAAGCAACAAAAAAATTGTAAGAGAAAACCCAATTAAGTTTATATTATTGGTTACGAATTCCATTTAAATCTCCATATCTTTCAATTTTATTATGTTTTCCGGTTCAGGGATCTTCAACTTCGATTGTTTAGCTCTTCTAAAAAATTGAATATTCGAACCATAGCGAGAGTATCGAGCTTACAGTATTCAAGCATTGATGCTTTTAGTTCATCCTTTGCTGGGCCATCAGGTAAGCCAACAAGCCTATGCCAGGCCTCCATTGCATCTGTCCCGCTAGCCACTTTCATCCCAGAATAGTCGAGCTCAGGGACGAGAGCCGGCAATACCTTTTTTATAGAAGTTGATCCTTGGAACTGGATATCAACGTACCCCTCTTTAAACGGGTCCTCTAAATCCATTGTGCGATCTATCAATCCCTGCAGGAATTTCTGTTTTTCTGGATACATTAACGCCATATTTTTGTTCTGGGTGTTTTCAAAAGCCGCATGCCAAGACACCACACTCCCAGCATCTCCAATATGTTTTTGCATGTGTTCAATCAGCTCTATAGGCATGGTTGCTTTCTCAGCTAAATACTCAACATGTTCTAACCACTCATCGTCTGGAGACATCTTGATGTGTAAAGAATACTGAAATGGAATAGGAGAGTGTGGGCGCGCGCCATCAATTATTGGAGCCGCAGAGGCATATGTTTCATAGTCCACAAAATAGATGGGATACTCTACTCTTGAGAACCAGGTAGAAATTATTTCATGATCAATGACGGGCGCTTTCAAGTGAGCGGCTCGCAGTACGGGAGCCTGCTTTTCAGTCACTTCATCCAAGGCTATTTCATCTAAACCAAACCGCTCGGTTGCAACAAAATTAAATAATTTTTTCTTACTCATTCTGGGTAAATTATAAATTGAGTGTTTCGGTATGGTTGGATTGAAGTAGTCAAAAACATCACAGTGATTAATTTTAGTAAGCGCTAGGCAGCTACACGAGCTCTCATCAATTGAGGCGCTTTCCAAGAGTAGAAGCGCGGCATCTATTTCACTTCTGGTATCTGAAATTAGTTTATCCACTTCAGCTGTAACATCCGAAAATGTAAGAAGCTGGTCAGCGTCAATAGCACCATCACGTACATACTGGCCGTTCAAGTGGACTATAAAAATCTTTTTAACTTTGAAGCCAGCTCCTTCAGCAACTATCTTTTGAAAGGTAGCATCTTTAACTTGATTTTTTTTCCCACTCATTTGAACACTTGTAGAAGATTTCACTTCGTAAATATTAATTGTGCCATCTTCGTTCTTCCGTGTGCAATCTGCCTTAGCAAAAAGTCCTTCTTTCGTGTTGAAAACTGTTTGATAGGAATATTTATCCGCATCTGATTGCAACGATAGATGGGCTTCCAGATATGCCTCAATTTCATATCCCTCTGTCACAATCTTTTGAAGGTAGTCTGAAAAAATACCATGCTCATAGAGTGCTGGCTTATGCTTTAGAAGCCAGAGGGATTTGGCACAGTGTGAAAACTGAAGGAAATCTGTTTTTGAAAGCTGCAACATCCGTTTATTCCACTTCAACTTTTACACTAACGCCATTGCCGCCAAACATCCGAACAAGCTCATCGCAGTCAGCCTCTACATCTGCCAAGCGTTTCATGTCTTCCGTTTTTGCGGCCAAATTCAACGTAACTCCAATGAGATCTAATAAGGCTTTAACCTGCATTGGATGCATATCTTTAAGCCCGATTGACTTACCTATTTTTAACATTGGTTTACTCCCTTTGCCAATTATGTGAGCTTGTTCTGTTTTTTTACATGCCTGAAATGTTTCAGGCCTGCCTCTCATAATTAAATTTCCAAACAGCCATACGATCTGGGTTTTATCTTTGAAGACCGTTTTCTAATCATCGAATGGAAGTGCAAGCGGTATTAAACGGCCCTCGTTTACTAAGCCAGGTATCAATTTCACACCTCGACCGATATGAGCCCTCAGGTCCGCCTTACTTTCACGAAATTTAACTGGGTCCCAGACATCCGTTAGAATGAAAACAACCTCCGTACTGTGCATGCACTGGATTAGGTGCGCCCTAACCTCTCGCATTACATTCAAAAACCGGTTTTTTGGATGCCCTTTAGAAGACGCAAGCGCCACCACTAAGTCTGTACACATTCCAGAACTTTCATCACTTGGAATGACATTATAGCTCTGAGCCGTAGCATTATTGTAGATTTGGCCAGACTTAATTTCGTCCGACATTTCACTCACCATGCCAACGAAATGGCGTAGAACACTCATGGCTCTTTCAATTGAAGAGTTGTCCAAGCCTTGTGCTTCTAACAGTTCACGAAACCCATCATCATCGATTACCACCTGGCCGTAAGAACGGCCCCCGTGCATTCTGTG
>JAPKEA010000254.1 GCA_028822275.1 Planktomarina sp.
AGCAGAATCTTGGGGTGGGTGGTGCTGTCTTAGCAGGATATAAAGCAGCTATCGCCGATGGCGCAGATGTGATTGTAAAAATAGATGGCGACGGTCAAATGGATCCGTTTTTATTGCCTCGCTTTATTGCACCGATACTTAAGGGGGAGGCGGATTACACGAAGGGGAATCGCTTTTACGATTTGGCACAGATTGGAAATATGCCGCCCATGCGTTTGTTTGGTAATGCAGTCTTGTCTTTTATGACTAAACTATCATCTGGTTACTGGTCTGTTTTCGACCCTACAAATGGCTACACGGCTATTCATGCAAATATTGCAGCCCATTTGCCGATGGACAAGATTGACAATCGCTATTTTTTTGAAACCGATATGTTGTTCCGTCTAAATACCCTCAGGGCCGTAGTGGTGGACATCCCCATGAATGCTGTCTATGGCAATGAAAAAAGTAATCTACACATTTCCAAAATTCTGGTTGAATTTCTAGGCAAGCACGTTCGAAACTTCGCCAAACGCATTTTCTATAATTATTTTTTGCGTGATATGACGCTGGCATCGATTGAACTTTTAGTAGGCACAGCATTATTAAATTTTGGTTTAATATTTGGCGCGGTAAGTTGGTTTAATGCCGAAGCTAGCGGGACGCCGGCGCCTCTTGGAGTCATTATGTTGGCTACCTTGCCAATTTTATTAGGAATTCAATTCATACTAGCATTCCTTGGGTTTGATATTGCCACAGTTCCTAAACGGCCAATCCATAACGATTTACCTGATATATTAGGTAAACATGAAGATACCAAGCATCAAAAATGAACCAATCTATCAAGAGTACATAGCTGCGAAGTCCGAGTATTAGCAGCCCTCAATTTTTTTAAACAGATGGCAGGATTTATAACGTCGTTATCACAATTTGTGATCATCATATGGACAGTGCTAGCGATGAGTAATTCCAATACTAATTAAAAACTACAATTATTTGTTTCTTCGGAGAATCTTGTAGGAGTGTGTTTGTCTGCTAATGGTGTAGGCTAAAGCCATCACCGGTAAGCCCGCCCTACAAAACCATTGTAGAAAATATAATTATTATTGTTTAATCTGAAATTGGAATAATATGAATGTGTTGCACAAGCCGATAATTTTGATATTTACCCACTATTATCTGCCTGGTTACAAGGCGGGCGGGCCAATCCGAAGTTTAGCCAACCTTGTTAGTGCCTTGGGCTCAACATATGACTTTCGTATTGTCTGTTTTGACCGAGATCTTGGATCTGATCAGAGTTACAGTAATATCAAAATTGGCCAATGGCAAAAACAGGGTAATGCCATGATCCGTTATGCTTCGCTACACGAGCTTGGGTTCTCCTTTTGCAGGAAAATGTTGCTAGATACGAAGCCAGATATGATTTATCTCAATAGTCTGTTTGACCGGGCATTCTCAATGAAGCCAGTCTTAGTGCTTGGCCGTGGGAGAGACACGCCCATTCTTTTGACGCCGAGAGGTGAACTGTCAGCAGGGGCGCTGAGTCTGAAGCCGTTGCGAAAACGGTTGTTTTTTAGCGTTGCCAGAGCAACAAGACTTTATAATAATGTGCATTGGCATGGTTGTTCCAAGCCTGAGGCAGAACTGATACAGGGACGTTTTTCTCCTGAATTGAGCAAGATATTTCTGGCGAGTGATCTGCCAGAGGCAAATCAGGTAATCCTTCAACGCACCACAGCCAAACAACCTGGAAAATTGCGTATTGTCCTTGCTGCACGCATTTCGCCAGTGAAAAACATGCTTGCGGCAATTCGTATAGCAGGTCAATTGAAGGGTGCGGTCGAATTTGATCTCTGGGGGCCACTGGAGGACAAAGACTATTGGATTGATTGCCAGCGACAAATTGGTCTTTGTCCGCCCAACGTAACAGTGCGCTATCTGGGAGAAATCGCGCACGAAAAGCTGCATGCATTGCTCCATGGGTATGATGTCATGTTGCTACCAACCTTGGGGGAGAATTTTGGCCATGCAATTATTGAAGCACTTGATGCAAGTTTACCGGTGGTGATTAGTGATCGAACACCTTGGCGAAAGTTGGAGCAGGCTGGGGTTGGATTTGACTTACCGCTTGAAGACGAGGTTGCTTTTTTGCGAGCGCTTGTAAAGTACCAGGCAATGAATGAAAGTGATATGGTCTTGGTCCGTGACGCGTGCCAGCGCTATGTTGTTGAATGGCGCAAGAGCAACACCGATCTGGATGATTACAGGAAGATGTTTAATTCAGTCATCGCATCAAGGCAGGCTGCTAGTGCAGTGTTGCATTCTTGATTGAGCTTATTTTGATTTACCATTTTCAAGGTTTATTTCATGCTCATAATGAATCAATGTGTTTGGTTGCGATGCAACAGTTCAATCGTAAATTTTGGAGAAACAATAAATGAAGGTTCGTAACTTTATAGATGCGTTTACGCGTATGTTGGGTAAGCTAAAAAAAAATCATAAAGTAAAATTAGAAGGGCAATCTGTTAAGTTAAATTTGGGTTGTGGTCTCGCTATTTATGGTGATTGGATAAATGTTGATGGTAGCTTAAATGCTCTTATCGCAAGTTGCCCAGGATTTGTACATCAGTTTATGTATCACCAGTCTGGTGCCAATCGGTACTACACCCAGGAGGAATATTGCCGACTGCTTGGGCAACACCGCTTTATTCATCATGACCTCTCTTATGGTATCCCAACGTTTGACAATAGCGCAGATTTTGTCTATTCCTCACATTTTCTAGAACATTTATTTCGTAATGATGCAGAAAATTTGTTAAGTGAGTCGCTGCGTATTTTGAAACCGGGTGGAGTAGTGCGTATTTGTGTGCCTGATTTGGAATACGCAGTATCTCAATACTCAGCTGGCAAGAAAAAAGCAATGCTTGAGAGTTATTTTTTTGTAGATGACGACAATAGTTATTATGCACGACATAAATATATGTACGATTTTCAGATGCTGCAAGATCTATTGCGACTTGTGGGTTTTCGCGATATTAGACGCTGTGAGTTCCAACAAGGTTTGACGCCTGATTTGGATCATCTGGATAATCGATCTGAAGATAGTTTATATGTTGAAGCTATCAAATAGCAGTTGGATGGCAGAGGCCTTGATTGTCATTCAGGCCAAATAGGTGGGTAGTAGCAAGAAGAGTGTAGCTGCATGTGTGTATTCCAATATCAGAGGTAATGCTGGCATACTAGTAATAAATGACTATCCAAAAACATGTAGGACCTCCAAGATACCATCGAGAGCCTTAGTCTAATGTTTGAAGGTGATGCACTCAATTCGGGGCTGGCTAGATGCAGTACAGTGTAAAAAAAGTGACATGGTCTGTGCCCAAGACAGTTTGTCAACTCAATGTCGCTGAATTTCGTGCGAATAACAAAAATGTGTATTGATGATGAATAAGACTAGATTTGAAACAGAAATAAACAAGATATCTCTTGTGATTAAATTCAGTTGGGTAGAAGTCCTGTTTTATGGATTTTTCCTAGTATATGGATTTTTTGGTGCATCGACGCCATCTTATATAAATTTTGTGTCAGATATCGGTGTCGAAATATTCCAGCTCACATTGTTATCTTTTTTGTTAGTATTGCTTGGGATAATTGGATGGAGATGGGGTAAGGATTATGAGGATTTAATTGTTATCACGGGTAGGGATTTAGTTATTTTCTCTGTGCTTCTTATTTTATTTTTTGGTTTTGGATATGAGAGTTTGGGGCAATCAATACAGGGTGATGAATCAGCATACTTAATGATTTCTTTTGGACATGCGATAAAAGTACTCCTGAAATTTGGAGATTATTTTGCAATACTGAATCCTTGGGCTGCGAAATATTTGATTCAATTTATCAGTCTGCTATTGGTTATAGGGGTAATATTATTCATACATTTCACAAGGAAATTGGTATGGCCAAAACGAATTGTGGTTGTTTTGGGCGCAGTGCTTTTTTGCAGATTATTAATAATGTACTTTGGAGGGAATCCGAGCCCCCATCCGCCTCTTGCCGGGGTTGCTCATTTGATTTCTGGTGCGATATTTGGGATTAATGACTTCGCACTGAAGTCAGCATATTTTGTTGGGTATGTTCTATTTATATTGGGAATATACAAGATGGTAAATCGGGTACTGCCATGGCATCTGTCTTTTCTGTTCGCGCTATCGGCCGGAACGATTCCTTTGTCGCTGCATTTGGCCGCTATTGTGGAACAATCCATATGGAGCTTAATCTGCTTTACTTTAATAATGATGGAGCTTGTTACCAATAAGAATCCTAATTTTATTAGGTTGGCGAGCTTTGTCGCCATTATTACTCTTTTCCGTCAATCTGCATTTATTGGGTACATACCTATACTAATAGTATTCGCAGCATCATTGAAAAGACCATATTCAGCAAATGACGGATACATTTTGTTAAAGCTGCTGGCACCTGCATTTATTTTTCTCCCTTTAT
>JAPKEA010000255.1 GCA_028822275.1 Planktomarina sp.
ACAGTTATGCGCGACACCCCAAGCTCTATCGCCAGTTCCCGCGTTGAGGGTAGTTTCTGTTTTGGCGCAAGCGTGCCCTCAAGGATCAACCGACGCAGTGAAGCATCGATTTGCCGGTAAATTGGAACGCGTGAGCCTCGGTCAATCTCAAAGCCAGAAAGTAGGGCTCCTCCGGGAAATTTAGGCAAGACGACCTCCAAATGGATTTATTCTTTTTGTATATCTGATTGATTTGACTTATCCAATTTAATTTAGAGTTTTACAAATATGTTACAAAACTGTTACATAAGAAAAATTGGGTGCTAGAAAAACGGCCCAGACTTACAAAGAGCCGTCGGGCCTAAAAAAAGAGCAGTGCAACAAAATGATACCTAACCTGAGCCTATTTGGCAGAACCAAACAACTTGAGCATCAGATTGATAGTTTTTTTGATAAGATTTCAGAAGCTTCAGTCATTTTTAGGCTCGGTGTCAGGGTTTATTTGAGAGAAGGCCATACGGAAGAATTTACGATGCGTGTTGAGCGCGTTATTGAATTAGAAAGTGAAGCTGATGTTTTAAGGAGAGATATTGAAAAGCAACTTTATTCCAATACTCTTATTCCAGACTCACGTGGAGACGTGCTTGGACTAATTGAGACAGTTGATCAATTGTTGTCAGAGTTTGAAGATACTCTTTTAGCTTTCTCTATCGAGAAACCGATTATTCCCGAAGAACTCAGAACTGGATATCGCAAACTTACCAATATGGTGGTGAAGGCGGTAGACGAGCTTGCTTTAAGTGGTAGGGCATTTTTTAGAAGTCCTCATGATGTTCCTGCCTATAATCACAAGGTTATTTTATACGAAAAGGAAGCGGATAAAATTAGTATTAATTTAAAGGTGGATTTGTTTGACACAGATCTCGATCTCTCTTCAAAAATTCATCTGCGTGAATTTGTGGATCGTATCGACGGAATTGCCGATCTTGCTGAAGATGTCGCAGATCGGTTGACCATATACGCCATCAAACGGTTGACGTAAAATTGCTAGATCCACTTGTTTTAATATTCCTAACCAGCGGTTTGTTCTTGGGTTGGGCTCTTGGTGCAAATGATGCAGCGAATGTTTTTGGAACCGCCGTGGGTACAAAAATGGTCAGCTGGCGAACTGCTGCTATAATTTGTTCAATATTTGTTATTCTCGGGGCCATGGTGTCGGGGGCGGGCACCTCTCAAACGCTGGGAAAACTGGGCGCTATATCCGCGCTTCCTGGTGCTTTTATGACCGCACTTTCAGCGGCTTGCGCTGTCTATGCGATGACAAAGGTTGGGGTGCCAGTGTCCACTTCACAAGCCATCGTGGGCGCTATCATCGGCTGGAACTTTTTCTCCAACAGCCCAACTGACACGTCCACGTTAACCAAGGTTTTAAGCACCTGGATCATTTGTCCTCTTTTATCGGGTGTGATTGCGATAACGCTTTATCAATTAATGAAATTTTTCACAAAGCGTGTGCGGGTTCATATGATTATGGCCGACGCCTATAAACGGGTGGCTCTGATTGTTGCGGGGGCGTTGGGTGCTTATTCTCTGGGAGCTAATAACATAGCAAATGTTGTTGGGGTTTTTATTCCCGCGCAACCGCTACCACCGTTTCAGATTGGCAACATACTTCTGTCTTCAACGCAGCAGTTATTTCTGCTGGGTGGATTATCGATTGCCTTGGGTGTGTTTACCTATTCAAAGCGGGTTATGATGACATTAGGGAATGATTTGGGTCGTCTTTCAGCGACGTCAGCTTTAATCGCTGTTATTTCTCATTCTGTCGTTTTATTCATGTTTGCATCTCGCGGGTTAGAAGCTTGGCTTGCTGGGCTGGGACTGCCGACAATTCCTCTGGTTCCCGTATCCAGTTCGCAGGCAGTGGTCGGTGCTATCGTCGGTATCTCTATGTTGCAGGGGGCTGCGGCAATCCGTTGGTCTGTTTTGGCCAAAATCATATTCGGATGGGTGATAACGCCTGTGGCATCCTGTATTATCTGTTTTATAGGGTTGTTTTTCTTACAAAACGTCTTTGGAATGGCGGTGATGTGATATTTGGAGATAGTCAATATCTCCGTTTTCTGATTGGATTTTAGCAATTTGGCGACTCTAGGTGGTTAAATAAAAGCGAAAAATCCAAAATTAATTGATAACCACTTTCGTTCTTAGATATCTATGAGACCTGAATGCCCGATTATCCAATCTTGAATAAGCAAACTATATGATATTTTAAGATTGGTAAGCCGGCAAGCAAGACAACGCTCTGCTTTGGTAACTTTTGTCTCAATGAATTAATATAAATGGGTATAACACTTTTTCAATATTGGGTATATATCGTACATCCAATCTTACATATTGCTTATTATGTCAAGCTGTGTCGCGCCACTTACGTGCACAGAGTTTCGGTAGCTTTGTGTGCAGATAGCGAGTGAACACATAGGTGCCATAAATGGTAAGATAGTAGAGAGCAGTGCATCCTATGATCAGAATTGAAGACTATGCATATCCAACAGGGCTTCACCTATTGTCACGTTGGCAATCTGGAAATTTAGACGCCAAACGCGACATGATCAACATCTTTGATGCAGCGATCGCAGGCGATTTTGATGATAACTTTTCGGTGTTGGCCCCGGCAAATGAAATTCATGCCACGGCATCGGTGCATATGCTGGCACTGGCAGTCTTGCATGATTTATACGGGATTGAGGCTGCTGAATATTATAAAACAGACCCGTACCGTTACGTGCGCTCAAATCTTGCGGTTAGTCGGCTCTTAGGAATGAAAAAGCTATATATGACATGGGCACTTTATGCCTTTTCGTGTGAAGTTCTTGGGCAGACAATGATGTACCCGGATAAATTTCCGCCGGGTTCTGATCCGGATGTGCCACTTATCAACAAAGACGATTGGTTCGACTTGAAAACGCCAGATTTTTCGACTGGTATTCCAAAGATTATTGACGATATTTTGCGCGTAACGGAAGAGGTCACAGGCATGGACCCGTTGCTGCAGATCTCTGCCCCCTACAGTTTGGCTGCTGATATCTATGGTCAGGAACCGCTGTTATCGGACGTTGTAAACAATCCTGAACGGGTGAATGGGCTTTTAGATCATCTTGCTAGCACCGTGCTTGGACCTTGGATAGATCATCACATGACCACTTTTCCCAATGGGTGGGTTGAACTGTCAGATGCCTCTGGATCGCCATTTTTTATTGGCCCGGAGAATTGCAAATCTATGTCGATCCGTGCGATTCAGCAGATGGAGGTTGAACGGGCCTGGGGAAGCCGTGTGTTTGATTGTAATTACCGCGGCGATTACGTGTCGCAAGTTAAGAAAAAGGTCCGTGGCTCCAGACGTAAGGCACCCGGTGGGCCGCGTCCGTCCGGGGTCGATCTTTTGGAGCTGACCAACTTGAAAGTCAGTGTTTGCCAAGGGTTTATGATGCGGCTTGAAGCCGACAAGGTCGATGTCACATTCTATCAAGACCAATCGATCCAGCGCAATATTCCTTTGACAACTGGTATTGGGTCTTGTGAAATTGACCGCAACAGCATCGACGATCTTGATCAGGCAAAAATTGATTTGGCAGAAGCTGCAAAATCTTATGTGCGTTGTATTAAGACTGTCTGTGAAAGCATCAGTTTGCCGAACAACAACTTTGTGAACGAACCATGGCCAAGCCATGTGTATTTCGAAGATATAAACGGAGAAACGCAATTTGACTTGGTCGAACTGATTTTGAACGAGATTTATAAAGATCCGTGTTTTGACCGGATTGAACCACAGAACTTGCATTCGTCAGAAACGCGCCTTGGATACGTTGACGTATAGGAGACTGTCATGAATGCATTGTTCTCAGATACTGTTTCTTGCCAGTCCAGCCCGCTGGCAAAAAGAGTGGTTATTTTGGTTGCAGAAGGAGTTTCGCTCACGACTTTCTCGACAACACTAGAGCCCTTCCAGCAGGCAAATACACTGCTTGGACGAGAGCAATTTATTCTGACACTTGTCTCGTTGTCTGAGAAAATCCCTGTGACTAGCGCGGGGGTGCCCGTCCCATGCCACACCTCTTCGAGGGAGGTTTTTAACCGGCATGAATTGAAGCTCCGGCCAGACCTCGTCATCCTTTGTTGTGGTCAGACCGTCGCCGACGGGCAAACGACATTGTTACATGAATTTTTAAGAAAACTTGCGCGGATTTCGGTGCCTATTTTTGCGTTGGGGGCGGCCTCTGCTGTGGTTGCCGCTGCCGGTATGATCAAAAAAGGGCAATGTGCGGCGCATTGGAAAACTATTGGACCGCTGCGGGAAAAGTTTCCAGGGATTGATTTTGTGAATGTGCTGTTTAAAGTTGACGGTCTGGCGATCAGTTGTGCGGGCGAACTCGCGTCATTTGACTTGATACTGGGGTT
>JAPKEA010000256.1 GCA_028822275.1 Planktomarina sp.
CATCTCGGCGATGTTGGTTTTTTTAATTTGCGCCTCTAGGTACTCAATATTACGGGTCACCTTGGCCACCTTACGCTTTTGCATGTGATCATTGATGGCTGCAACATAAAGGTCGAGCCACTGCTTTGCGATCTGTGGTGAGTAGTACTCTATAGACACCGAGACCAAACCTGATTTTTTGTCTTCGGATACGGCCACTTTTTCAGAAAACGTTTGAAATAATTTCCAACTACTTGGAGCCCTAATTTCGCCAGTGTCGTCATTCTCAACTAACCACTGACTTTTTGACACATCGTATAAGTCAGTATCAATTTGTAGCTCGTTCGAGCCTTTACTCCAACCATCAGCCGCATAAACCTCAACGGCCAAGTCGTTACTCTCAATAAAGCCTTCAATAAAACTCCACGACCTCATGATTTCTTGCGCAACCTCCGCCTCACTGCTTTCGCCACCACCGATGCTGACGCCGGCTAGGGACGCAAGACCACCCAACTGACCCAAGGCACCTGAAAGACCACCGCCTGAAGACTGCGCAGGAGAGAGTAAAGCCGTGGCCTTGTATTGGTTCGGAACCGAGAGTGCATAAATAACCGACGCGATAGCGAAGACAGCGGTAATAGCTACAATCTTGATTTTGCCGGCCCAGAGAACCCCGAATAGTTCTCGTAGGTCTATTTCATCGTCGTACTGGTTCAACGTGCGCGAGTCTGTTGCATTGTTATCCATCTGAGTACTCATTATTTTGTCGCCGCTACAATTGACGCTAAGCCGGCCGTACTATTAAAGATCACCTGAGTCACTTCACGCCATAGCGTCAAGTTATCTGTATATCCTACATCTACTGGTACTACAACGGTATCACCCGGGCTCAGTGCGGCATTGCCACCCGCAAAAAGAATCCAGCTTTTGGTTGGCCGAAAAACTGAGCCATCGGCTTTAACAATATAGAGCTCTTTGGCATCCGCGCGCGCCGTCATACCCGCCGACAGGCCTACGTAATCATTTAGATCTAACCCCGACTGAAAGGTATGAGTGCCCGGACGCCGTATTTCGCCGACGATGGTCACCGTAGAAAACTGCTCAGGTATACTTAAGCTATCACCATCCTTCAGGATTAAATTAGCCAAGCCATCACCACTCATGGCCGCTTCGACATCCACCAATAATCGGCCCGCGCCCTCGAAATTTTCCAATATATTAGCGATAGCTTGAACTTCGGCTATACCGATACTGTTATCTTCTTTGGTTAGCTGAGAGGATGCAAAATCACGAATAATCGATTGAGCAAACTGTTTAGATCTAACTTTTTCTAGTTCAGCGACCGACTCCCGGCTAAATACCGCTGCGTTCGGGAACGCCGTCTGTGTGAGACCACCAGCTCGCTCAATCACCTCAGCAAGGGTCTCATTCTTACGAATGCGATATGTCCCAGGAAATCTTACCTCACCATCAAGAACGACCGAACTAGTAGGATTCCAGTCGGGTAATTCTCTCACAAATAAATGGTCTCTTGATTGCAATATTGTCGCTGATAAGTTCGCCAGCTCTTCTGTCAAATTAAGATCACGGTAGCGACTAAATACTTCTCCAAACCCACCAACATACAGACTCCGGAGCTCTGCAGAATTAAGATAGACACTATCTTTTAATCCGCCAGCTGCCGCGATTAGTTTAACAGCAGTATCTTCAGTGCCTAAGGGGTAGTCTCCCGGCGCCTTAACCGCACCGGATATAGATACTATTTGCACGGGATACCCACTGCGCGCCTGGGACTTTAGTTTTTCAATTATCGGCGCCAGTAATGCCAGCCTTTGTACTTTTGCTATTTGTACAGCATCAGCATCAGCATCAGCATCAGCATCAGCATCAGCATCAGCATCAGCATCAGTAGCGCCAATATCAATGATACTAGGCAACGCAAAAACGATAATTTTATCTCGCGGGGCGGTAAGAATATTGTCTGGTGAGTCAATATTACTTAATGCAGAAACAAGATTAATCTGTAATACCGCAATATCCAACTGTTGGTTTATCTGCCGCACCACTAAACCGTAACCCAAGTCAGCATAGGGCTTTAAATCGCTAGATACCGATGATATTAGATCAGAAATTCGCTGGCCCTCAACCCAGCCATAGATCCCTGGGCGCACCACTGCACCCTTTAGAATGACTGCATTTTCTAGGTTTTCCGTGCTCTCTGGCACTCTAATCTTGTCACCATTACGCAACGCTATCTTTGCACTCGCAGACTCAGTTAAATCAATATTTTTAGCCCCCGGTAACGACTTGCCAACCGCTTTACTGACCACTGCAACGGCAGAACTATACGCATCTTGATTTAAACCCCCAGCCATCGCTACCGCATCAGTAACAGACTCACCATCAATAAATTCATAGATCATTGGCCGTTTTACAGCCCCTTCAACGGCGACAACACCAGTGTAGGGTGGTACAAAAACAACATCCCCTGATTGAAGCCTAAGGTCGCCACTAGCATCCCCTTTTAATAACAGTTGATAGACATCAAAAGTCTCGACTGTGAGTCCACTGCGCTTAACTTGGATATTACGTAACGAGCCTATATCACCGATACCACCGGACTGAAACAAAGCCTGAGTAATAGTGGTCAATGCCGACACGGAGTAGGCTCCAGGCACCACAACCTCGCCCGCCATAAAGATATTGATGGCTCGTAAACGGCCCATCGAAATAGCTGCCTGGGCACCTATCATTTGATCAGCCACGCGGGACTGAATTAGGTCTCTAGCATCCTCATAGGTTAATCCCGCGATGGTTATTGGTCCTAACTTAGGAAAACTAATCTGACCATCTCGAGTGATCTGTAAATTATACTTATCATTTTCGGTACCAAAAAGCTGGACAACCAGATTGTCGCCAGCACCCAAACGATAATTATCAGGAACACTGGCATCATCTGTTGGCGCAAACGTACTGATGTCTCTATCAAAAAGAGACGCGCCATAGCGTTTAACGTCTTCATCATCCTCGATTAAGGATTTTTCGAATTCAGCAAACTTTTCTTGAAACAACTGGTAATTTCTTTGCGTTTCCGTGGCTGAGCCGCCTAAATCTATCTGCTCCAGTTGTTGACCAGGCATTGCTATAGCTGTGGCTACATCTTTAGCACCGCCGCCGAGAACTTGGTCAAGGTCAACACCGTACTGCTCCGCTAAGGCTTCTTGCTGTGCGCGAGGCATACCTTGCAATTGTTGTAGCATTTGAGGGCTGATGGTTTGCGCTGAAACGCCAACCGAAAACAAGGCTGCGACTAGCAACAGACTCTTAATACGTAGCCCCGTAGCTCTCACAAGACGGGTACAAGTATACGCCCCATTTGAATAATCTATATCGCTGGACCGCCTTTTAAAAGAAACATTCATATTTTCACATAACCCTTATTAATTATTAAGCCGCAACCGCAATACCATAAGGCTTGAGTCTACCACCTGTTCAATATCTGTAATTTGGCCCAGATTATCAACCAAAATCGTATTTGTATAGGCTTGTCTGCCGATACAGTGTTGCTCAAAACGTACCACGTCCTCGCTGCTTGTCTTTAACCACGCCTCACACTGGTGCATCGCGACGACTCGACCCTTAACAAGGAAAGACCTTTGGTTCCCCGAATCCTGAATTTCCCAGGCTGGGGTAAAAATTTTTAAACCACTGACTTTCGTGATACTCCAACCATCAAATGAGATGACATCAGCACTATTCACAAATACCGTCTGATTATCAACCGTCACGGGCTGAACACTGGCTGAATAACCCCCAAATTGGGCGGACCAGAGAGAAACAGGCAATGCCTTAGAGTCTTTAGAAAATGCGTTTACTGCCGTGCTCAACTGGCCTGATTGTACAGCAACATATTGGCAACCGCCGAGCACTAAAGCTGCCAGCAGAGCTGTTATTCGTATTATAAGTATCAAGGTACCATCCTATGGGTTAGGTCACTAAAGGCGTCATATCGCGCGCTTCGAATGTCCCACCAAATGTTACCACTATAACCCTCCAAGCGCTGGCCTCCATCTCTTTGAATAGGGCGAATACTCGTATTGTAACTGCCGCGACTATTACGACCAAACAGTCCATCAAAAGGTATTTTGAAAAACATACCCTTGTCAAAACTGCCCTCACCAAAATCTTCTGCGGAGACATCGGTCATTGTCGCCCAAAGACCCATCATCCAACCGTTGTTAAATGTTCGACGCACCTCTAGGGTTGCACCGATATCTTTGGCCAAATACTTTCCCGCATGCACGGCCACATCAAAATTATAAAAGGGTGACGCCCAATAGACACTAGCAAAGGCGGTAGCGGTTTGATAATCCAGATGCTTAAAGCTTTTATCATAGTCTCGCTGGCGCACCCAATTGGCGCTAAGGCCATAGGCCAAACGAGACTGAAATGGCTG
>JAPKEA010000257.1 GCA_028822275.1 Planktomarina sp.
GAAAGGCTGGTTTTTCCCTGTTGCCAATTTTTTTTCTTCTAGCTTACTCCGTGGACAAGAGACGAAGACCACAGCACCGCCCAGCCCTTGGCCACCATTTGAAAAATCTAAAATGGCCTTAGATCTTTCCAACAGGGTTTTTGCAATAAAAAGACCCAGTCCCATACCGTCATACTCGGGTCGAGCGGTCTGTCGTGAGTTGCGCTCGCGCTGTTTAACAAAGGGATCACCAATTCTGTTCATCACCTGGTGAGAAAAGCCTGGGCCATCATCAGAAATCTCTACAGTGAGCGACGTTTCTGACCATCCAATTTGGACGCACACCTCTGTTCTGGCAAAATCTACAGCGTTTTGGATTAAGTTGCGAAGTCCGTGAATGACCTCTGGTTTGCGTAAGGCAAGAGGCTGGTTTGGCTCTTCACCTAAATCACCTACGTATTCAAAAAAGACGTCTTTTCCACGGTTCAAATGTGGTTCTGCAGCTTCGCGCACAACGGCGGACCAAGGAGCCGCATGTAAGTGAATATCGTCCTTTCCAGCACTCCCCATAGAACGCAGAATATCGCGACATCGATCAGCTTGTTCACGGATCAAATACGCGTCGGCTCGTAGCTCTTCATTTTCAGAAAGTTCTTCCATTAGTTCTGAGCTTGTTAGTTTAATCGTCGCAAGAGGAGTGCCCAATTCATGCGCTGTCGCGGCAATTACACCACCAAGGTCCGTAAGCTTTTGCTCGCGTGCGAGCGCCATTTGTGTTGCTAAAAGGGCCTCTGCCATGGACGTCATTTCAACAGTAACCCGTCGTGTATAAATTGAGATAAAAAGAATACCAGTGACAATGGCAACCCAAAAGCCAAAGACAAAAACAGCTGGCATTTCCAAAATGTTTCCATCCAAGGTGCGCAATGAAATATGCGCAAGACCCACCAAGGTAATCATGATGATCGCACAACCCGCTAACATTAGTGTTGAGCGTGTTGGTAGAACTGTTGCAGCAATTGTTACGGGGGCTAAAATGAGCAACGCAAAAGGATTGTTTAAGCCGCCAGTAAAGGCCAAAAGTAGTGAGAGTTGAAGTGTATCAAACAATAATGTCAGGACGGTTTCGGCTTCACTTAGTCGTCGGCTACCTGGAAAAACTACAACGGCGATCACATTTGTCAGGATCGACATTCCGATAACCACTGCGCAGGGTATCAGGGCCAGTTGTAAGCCAAAATATTGCTGTCCAACCACTAGGGCTGAAACTTGACCTGTGATAGCGAACCAGCGCACCATTGCTAGCGTTCGTAGTCGGATCCAATTGCTACGCGCATTCTGATCAATATATCCGATGCCAGTTTGGGTCATATCGTACTCCTGTGACGATCTGAAGCTGAACAAATCAGCATTTATGACATAATAGTAAAGCAGGAAGCCGAAGGGAAATGCAATGTCACTCGTAAAAGTCGCAGGTGGGGCAGCCACAGCCGTCATATTGGTAATTGGAGGGACGTTCCTATTCACGCAGTTTATGGCCCCAAAAAATAAATTCAAGGCATGCATTCCAGGTAGTGTTGCGGGGGGAGCAATTGGCGGTCCTTTTGAGCTTACGGATCATACAGGGCGGGCTGTAACTGATGTGGATGTTTTGGATAAACCATCATTGGTTTATTTTGGATATACGTTTTGTCCTGACGTTTGTCCGATGGATGTTGCTAGAAATGCCGTTGCTGTGGACATCCTTGCCGAAACAGGGCGGGAGGCAAAGCCAGTGTTCATAACAATTGATCCTGAACGTGATACTGTTGAAGAGTTGGCCGATTTTGTCGCAAATAATCATCCTGATATGGTGGGTTTGACCGGAACCGCAGCTCAAGTGGCGAAAGCTGCTCGTGGATATAAGGTTTATTACCAAAGACAGCCCGGTGAAGATGAGGAATATTATTTGATGGCACACTCTAACTTTACATACTTAATGATGCCTGAGCACGGATTTGTTGATTTTTTCCGTGGCGACCTAGATCCTGAACAAGTTGCAGAGCTCGTTGCTTGTGTCATAGACGCGGCTTAATACTAGTGCTCCTCAGCGCATTTTGATACCTGTGGACAAAAAAGAGGGTCCGACTATGGCAATAGAACCGCTACAAATTGGCGAAGATAAATCTTTGCTTCTTGTCGATGACGATGAACCGTTTTTAAAGCGGCTCGCAAAAGCTATGGAAAAGCGCGGCTTCTCTGTAGAACAAGCAGGTTCTGTGGCGGCAGGTCGAGCCATCGCGACTGCGCGACCGCCAGCATATGCAGTTATAGATTTACGCCTCGAAGATGGAAATGGTCTTGATGTTGTGGAGGTTCTGCGAGCTAGGCGCCCTGACTGCCGCGTTGTTGTGCTCACGGGTTACGGCGCGATAGCAACAGCGGTTGCAGCGGTAAAAATTGGTGCTACGGATTATTTGTCCAAGCCCGCAGATGCAACTGATATTACCAACGCGCTTTTGGCGTCAGGTAATGAATTACCACCACCACCGGAAAATCCAATGTCAGCAGATCGCGTGCGCTGGGAGCATATTCAAAGAGTTTTTGAATTATGTGATCGTAACGTAAGTGAAACAGCGCGCCGTCTAAGTATGCATCGCCGCACCTTGCAGCGTATATTGGCAAAACGGAGCCCAAGGTAATTTATAAACTGTATTTGTTTGGATGCCGTTAATCTTTTGGACACCGTTGAGCGTTTGGTTTTTTATGGCACAGTGATGGATAAAGCTGAGCCCTCCACAGGACTATAAGTTGGTAATGGTATCAGTTAGAACTGTGGCATAAATTGCCTGTATACCATAGACTTTTCTGCCAATTTAGTTCGCCCAAACATTTTCTGTCTCCCTCCGAATAGCCCGTATGGATTGATCGAGAAGGCTTGCAATAATATCCTGACCTTTATGACGTATTATAACTTTAATTATAGAAGCTCTAATAACTCAGCATGCGTTCTGTTGAAGTCCCTGCGAACCTCAACAGGCGGACGCAAACGTAGTATTAAATTCTCAACTATTTTTGGATCAACAGTACCAAACAAACGATTAGCCTCGCTTTTGGAGAACCCCGCCAATTGTATGGCTTCAAGCCAAGCGCTTATTTTATCCGCCTTCTTGATTTTCTTTTTTAAAACTAATGGGGTAATTGCAGGAAGGCCAAATCGAATATGAATTGCTGCCGCCAATCTTTTATCTAGTTCTTCATAACCGGCCCCAACAGAAGCTTTTACAGGTGAAATCATATCACCAATGACATATTCCGGAGCATCGTGAAGCAAAGCTGTAAGCCTTTGACTGGCGGGTGCGTTTGGCACGAGGCGGTTAAATATTTGTTCAACCAACAGTGAGTGCTCTGCGACAGAATACGCATATTCACCCACGGTCTGGCCGTTCCAACGCGCCACGAATGCTAATCCATGCGCTATATCTTCAACCTCCACATCCACTGGAGTTGGATCAAGTAGATCAAGTCGCCGCCCTGAGAGCATTCTTTGCCAGGCTCTTGGCTGTTTCATAGAAAACGCCCTTTTTTTGAGACGCTAGCTCATGACAACAACTATTGTCGAGAGATGTTGGTGGTGTTATGAGCCCAGGAACAATAATTTCGCCGCTAGATTTTCTGCTTAGGGACTTAAAAATGACAACTGATTACATAGTAAAAGATATAACACTGGCAGATTTTGGCCGCAAAGAGCTTGATATCGCAGAAACTGAAATGCCTGGTCTGATGGCGCTTCGAGAAGAATATGGCGAAAGTCAGCCACTTCAGGGAGCACGTATCGTTGGATCGTTGCATATGACAATCCAAACAGCTGTGTTGATTGAAACCCTTGTGAAGCTGGGCGCTGATGTGCGCTGGGCTTCTTGCAACATTTTTTCGACACAAGATCATGCCGCTGCAGCAATTGCCGTAGGAGGAACGCCAGTCTTTGCCATTAAAGGGCAGTCTTTGACGGAGCATTGGGATTATCTTGACCGCTCTTTCATGTTTCCAAACGGCGCAAATATGATTCTTGACGATGGCGGTGATGCGACGCTTTACGTGCTTTTGGGTGCTCGAGTTGAGGAGGGTGAAACCGATTTAATTGAGGTCCCAACCTCCGAGGAAGAAGAAGCCGTTTTTGCGCAAATCAAAAAAAGAATGGTGGAAACACCAGGCTGGTTCGTGAAAACCCGAGCAGAAATTCAGGGCGTTTCAGAAGAAACCACAACCGGTGTCCACCGCCTGTATGAACTGGTCAAGCAGGGGCAACTGCCCTTTCCTGCGATCAACGTCAATGACAGTGTAACGAAATCAAAGTTTGATAATAAATATGGGTGTAAGGAATCTCTTGTTGACGGGATCCGCCGTGCGACTGACACAATGATGGCCGGTAAGGTTGCTGTTGTGATGGG
>JAPKEA010000258.1 GCA_028822275.1 Planktomarina sp.
TCCACTTTAAGAATTTTCTGAGTGTGTCATTGACTTGGCATTACTTTTTCTGGGCAGCCAGCGTCGCGCGAGTTGATTGGTATTTTTGACCGTGTCTCTCTGCCACGCGCTGCTCGGCAGGTGATTGCAAAACAATTTTCCGAGGGGGGCTGGACGGATCGCAGGACCATGTTTGCGTGCCAATCCCTGCCTGCAGATGACGCCAGATTATAAATTCAGAACAACGAACAAGTGATTGATTGAAGGGCTTGATCTGGATCTGATACGCCGACTTACTAAGCTGGCCTGTGGCATGGTAAATGCCGCGCAATTGAAACCTGACACATGACCGCAGCCGATCATATGCTTACTACGTCAAAATTTATTTAGGCGAAACGGAGCATGCACACTTGGTGGTGACGATGGGTCAGACACACTCTTTGATTAAATCGTTCTATTTAGAGCAATAAGCGCTTAGGTCAGACAAGATCCGCCGAGAGCTCGATAGGTGAACTTGACTTGAAAGAAATCGCTATGACCTCAGCGGGATTTCGAGGCTGTCCGCTCCGATATAAATGTGGCAACTGGTACTCGCTGTATTCGAACATGAAAGGTCTTTTTGATAAAGTTATTGCTGGTGAACAAGCCGTTTTGTTATCTGGAAAATCCATCTCTTGCATTGGTGCAATTACGCTCAAACGTGCTGGATGATCGTGAAGTTGTATCAAAATTTGATATCAAATTTTGCCACCCAGAGCATGATTTTGCACAGTGTCTTGGATTAGAGCTTGGTAATCGTTTAGCGGATGCTGAAAATGCGCTAACAGGTGAAGCTATCCTGCATTTATAGGTGTTTGGCGGAAAGGCCCATAAATGGCATTTAATGAAATAACGACATAACCATTCGCAAGCCTTGGCCGTATCTTGCTTTATACTCAAGACGCAGAAGTGGTAGCAGCGTTTTATACGCGCCATTTCGGTTTCCAGATTTCACTGGAAGCGGGCGATAGGATCGTTAAATTTGAATCAACTGGCGGTAAAGGGCCAAACATCGTGTTACACTCGGCTGGCAAAGGTCACAAACAGGGGCAAACCCTTACCAAGCTGATTTTTGACTGTGCGGACGTTGAGGCATTCGTGATTGAAGCAAAGCGGAATGGTCTAGATTTTGGTGGTTTCCACAAGGGTGAAGGCTATCGCTTTGTAAATGCAAAAGACCCTTCCGGTACTTCAGTCTTTATTTCGAGCCGTATCTTTCGGAATGATATTTTTCGTCAAGATAAGTAATCGCGGATTTTTAAGAAACGCCGAGGTAAAGGTATGGCGGATTGGGATCTCTCAACTTAACGCCCGTGTAGGAGCACACTTCAGTTCGTCCTATTTCCAATTTAGAACTATGTACCCGACGTGGGTTGGCTTTGGGCTGCTAGGCGTCAATGCATTGATCTTTGGTGGTATTTGGGTGTAATCGCTCCGAGCACTTTACCTTAGGGTGCCGCCCTTACACCCTTTAGAGCGACTGGCAGTCTTTGAGCATCTGTTGATAGGCCGTCTTAAAACCGTTTAACTTGATTGTGACGCGAAAGGTATCTTTCTGCTCGATCAAGCTATTGTTGTGATTTATTAATGTCCCAGACAGCTCTGCCAAGGTTTGGTTCTGCAAGCTATCAAGCAAAAGAGTCAAACTGTCAGGGTTCACAACATTATAGTATTGATCATAGTTTTCAAAATGAATGTCTGTCCCGTTGGGGAAGCTCAAAACAGCGCTATCGTCAGATTTGAAACGGTATCTTGGGTTGACAGGCAGCGTCTTGTCTTGTGGGGACTGCGCCATAAACAACTTGAGAAACGACGAGTATGTCTGGGTAGTGTCCCATTTGCCAACCGACAGCGTGATCGCAGCCTCGTCAGCACCGCGTCTTGGCGCGCTTTCGTCGTCAAAAACCAGCCGGGGCAAGGGGTGGCTGTCAATATTTGAGGTGATGCAGACAGGCGATTGCAAACTGGGCCTAATAAAACTCCAGTGGTCATAAGTCTGGCGCAAGGTATCGGTGGGGCTTGCAATTTGTGTGGCGATTGAGAGCGTATCGGCCGCGCGAAGGTCGGCGGCGAAACAGCTGCCAGCCAAAAATATGGATAATAATATCTGACCCGCCTGTTTCTGAATGACGCGCATTCTGTTCACTCCGTTTATTATGGTGTTAAATTCGCTCAGGCTTCGAGGTGGACAGATTGCTAACCCGCCAAGTGTGATCATCGTTTAGCCGCAAACACCAGTCAAACCCTCTCCAAAACTGCTTTGACTTCTCAAGGATCAAATGCATTTTGGGGCAGTGAAGGACACAATCTTTATCGGGGGCCTAAGCTGGCGGGAGCCTATCGTCTTTGCAATGCGTTAGAGCATAGGTTTCAATATTTGTCATAAGCCAACGCATTCAGAGGACATTTTGAAAGGTGCTCGTAGCCGTTGGATTGGCGGTTGGCACTGTGCATTATAGAGCACCTGTTGCGCAGGATAGCTGTGGATATTTAAATAAAGTAATCTTACCGGTTTTGAGGCGTACCATTGGTTCGGTGGTGCGCTGCTCTCTCACTGAGCCCTTCATAAAGACCACCAAAGTTAGACCCAAGCCTTGCCTAAAGTCTGATTTCTTTTGCGCATGGTCTGAGGTGTGGTGCGGGGAATTTGCAGGCTCCACATATATTTTGCATTTTTTGGAGCTTTTTGCTAAACAACTGGCCAACGGGTCGTTAAACAATGCGAGCCCGAAGAAGAAGGCAGTCTGCCCGGTGGTCAATGTCGGTAGGGAATCGATGCAACCACATAAGGGCACTTTGAGGAGAAACGACATGGCATTAGCAATACCAACATCTAGCGCGGCGCTGCAGGCATCCGCTTCGGCATCTAAAGCGAGTGCTGAAATGGAAGCTGCCATGACGCGTATATCGACTGGTAAGCGAATAAACTCATCGGCAGATGATGCCGCAGGCACAGCGATTGTATCGCGATTGACCGCAGAAATTGCAACGACCGAGCAATCAATCCGCAACGCGCTTGATGGTCAGGCCCTCATAGATACATCCGAAGGTGCCCATAAAGAAATTGAGAATATCCTTCAGCGTATGCGGGAAATTGCAGTGCAATCCGCCAACGACACCAACAACACGCAAGACAGAGCAAACCTGTCAGAAGAAATGCGCAATCTATCAGAAGAAGTTGACAGAATTGCGACTGTGACTACTTGGGCTGGCAGCAATTTGTTGGCTGAAACAGCTTCGTTTTCGTTTGAGGTGGGGGCTGCCACTGGAGATGCCAACACGATCTCCTTTGACATTAAGTCTATGAAAGCTTCGGAATTGAATATTCAGCCGGTTGATATTGGTGTCGACACGATGGAAAATTCTTTGGCGGCAATTGATAATCTTGACGCTGCGATTGCAGCGGTGAACACCCAACGCTCCAATCTTGGTGCGACCTCAAACCGTTTGAGCTATACGATCAGCAATCTCACAAACATATCGACGAATTTGGAGTCTGCCAAGGGTACGATTGAGGACGCAGATTACGCTTTGGAGACAACCAACCTCGCAAGAGCGCAGATATTAAAACAGGCGTCGACTGCGATGCTTGCGCAAGCTAATGCCGATCAAGAGAGCGTCCTGAGCCTGCTAAGAGGCTAATCTCGCCGCGCTATCATAACAAGGTGATAGACATCTAAGGGCTTTGCTCTGGTAAATATATTTCGAAAAACACCTGGACCCTGTGCGCGGTGCTCAGACCTGGTGTTTTGCTTTCAGACGCTGGATTGGTGTTCGCAGCGGCATCTCTCATCGCAACAAGACACCAGTCTGTCAGGTTGGCTTTACTTTTCGGCTTTGGGCAGGCGCACGGTGCGCCCTCACGCAGCTTGGCTCGCGGAGATACATTTAACACCAAAGCAAACGGCAAAAGGGCCGTGGATCGCTTAGGTGATCCTTTCAATGGGAGCGGTGAATTAAATTACCAGTCAGCCGGCATATAACTTAGTTGGCGAATTCTGGTGTTCTGGCACTCGAAAAAGAAGCCGTCATCTTATCTTTTGCAGCAGCCTCCTTCTGTTTCACAGTGCTAAGCGTTCTCATCATTAGTACCAAGCGGTGCAGTCACTGCGAATGTTTCGTCAAGATATAAAATAGGGCTTATACCACTAGCCCGAAAAGCTGGCTCACTTTAGGGTTTCCAATTCCGAAGAAATCTGAATCTGTGTGTGCACTTATCATAGAGGGATAGATGGGACGAGCTATAGCCATTACGCGACCGGATATTTCTGCGCGAGAGTTGCGTTTTATCGCCAAACGAACCAGAGATTGTCGTGTTGTTCGGCGCATACTCGCCATAGTGAACTTCGTCGCTGTTCCCGGACATTGGGGTACTTTACCCCTGTCCA
>JAPKEA010000259.1 GCA_028822275.1 Planktomarina sp.
AAACACGTCTGCTCAAATTGTGAAGCCCAAAAACGCCATTACGCAGACGTCTTTTGGTGGAAGACGAACACCGCACTTTGAAGAATAACGAAAGCAAATTGGCAAGATAAGCAATTTGCCATCAAAGCAGCCATTAGCTGCGACTTGAATAAATGTCAGGTTTGGGCGGGTCACAGCAACTTATTTTCAAGAAGTGCGACCCATGGCTCGATCTTTAGGCCCAAGCCCCACGTCCAAAATCTGTTGTTCAATCTGCTTTAGCTCACTCGTATCCCGACGCCCCACCTTCGCAACGTGGCGTTGGGTTGCCAGTTAGTCCGCTGTCTGCCGCCTGTGCTTAATATCAGCCTCAGAGATGCGCTAGCCCTACTTATTCTTTGGTCCGGTTAAGCACCCGCCATGTGGCGCGCAGCGCCGATTGTGATTGTATGCGGCCCTCTGACAGGCTGTGCCCCGACGCGTTTTGGCTAGGCGAGAGCTCTGCGTAACTCCAGTTTTCATGAATATACATAATTTCACTCAATGAACGAAATAGTAAGTTTTCCAAAAATCGCCAAGAATGGTGTTATGCACAGGTCTATAGGCATCTAATGCTGGGCCAGTTGGACCTGAACCGCGCATGAAATCCGAGGCGGACTTTTCGTTTAAATAATATGAATCTGCATGCCTATTGAGGTATTATGATACTACATATTTGAGATAACCACCAGAGATAGCGCAGTTGGTCCAAATACTAATTTTAAACAGATAGAAGTTTTTGTCGTTACCACTAATACACATGAAGGCGCATTATGCCGTTAACCATTGGGACCAATTCAGGGGCCTTATGGGCCTCTGCTGCCATAACTTCACACCAGCGTGGTGCGGAGACTGCAATGGCACGTCTAGCGTCTGGAAAGCGTATTAATTCAGCTGCAGACGACCCTGCCGGTGTGGCCATCGCATCTAGATTGAATTCAGAAATCAGAGGCACAAGCCAAGCTATACGCAATGCTTTGGATGGTCAGGCGTTGATCGATACTGCCGAAGGTGGGCATAAAGAAGTTGAAAATATATTGCAGAGGATGCGCGAGATCGCAGTGCAGGCAGCTAATGATACAAATAGCTCTCAAGACCGGGCTAATCTTAAGGAGGAAATGAAAGCTCTTTCAACTGAAATTGACCGTATTGCGGCCGCGACCTCATGGGCAGGGAAAAATTTGATGAACGAGGGCAGTTCACAGTTTTCGTTTCAGGTCGGGACTTCAACAAACGCTGAAAGCGCCATTACCATCTCCATTGGTTCAATGTCAGCCACCGCGCTATCGCTAGACCATACTTCAATAACGGTGACGAGTTCGGAGAACTCACAATTTGCAATTTCTGCAATAGATCAGGCAATTACATCCGTAAATTCGCAGCGGTCTATGTTAGGAGCAACTTCAAACCGACTGAACTACGCTGTAAATAATCTGACAAATGTTTCGACTAATCTAGTCGCTGCATTGGGCCGCATTCAAGACGCCGATTATGCCGCGGAAATAACCGCTTTAGCCAAACACCAAATTTTACAAAAGGCAGCCATTGCAATGCTTGCTCAAGCCAACGCGTCCAAAAGTTATGTACTAACCTTATTGCGCTCATTAAATTAACACCTAAGGGTGCACCTTGTCTTTTAACTACCTTTTAGAAGGTCAACGTCCGCGCGAATCTCAGCGTGAAGGCCGTTGTGGGGTGGGTCGCGTGTAAAGATGGTAGTTGGGCCGTAAACGGGGGGGGATTAGATGCTGAAGCGCTGCCATGGCTAAGAAAATGTTTAGCGGGCAGCATCAAATTGCACACTGCCCACCTGTCGCTATTCCGTTCGCGAAAGCCTGATGGAGGCGCGTTTTTTTATGGTAGATTTGCGGGTATTGCCACAGCGGTTGCAGGGACTTGGCGAGGATTAATTGTGCTGCGCTTTGTTTAGCGCCCAGTAGTCTTTGGCACCTCTCAAGGGACCATTTTTTTGGGTTAAGTTTCATGAGATTTCAATGCTTTTCTTTTTGTCGTTGCGCCTTACAATGGCATGTATTCTACCCAGAGTAATGTAAAGAAATAATGGGTTTTAAATACCACACAAAAATAACTGAGCAGCAGCTGCCTCAAATGGACACAGGCACTGTGCCCGCAATCTTAAGAGATCTCTCCGTTTCCAATGATGCGGACAAACCCTTAACTACAGGACTTTTTAAACTACAGGCGGGGGAGGCATTAAATTATACTTATACCTATGAAGAGATGAAACTCAGCACTGAGGACACATTCATTATAGAAGACGGAATTGGTCAAAAAGTCACGGCTACTGCAGGCGATTTACTTTAACTTCCCAAAGACACACTAATTAAGTTATCAGCGCTTGATTTCGGGGTTGGTTGTCTCTGTGGCCAACGTGGAGAATATGAAGCGTAAAATCCTTGTCAAAAAGAATCGATGGCTCTGTCTAGGCCCATCAATATAATTCATTTTTGAGACCTGAGGTGTCTAGCTATCCAGTGGACTCGGTCTGTAGACAGCCACATTTCGCATCATCAGCCCCCGCCTGCGAACCAGCCTCAACATCAGTGCTACTAAAAGCGCGCGCAGGGCGTGTCCTCTTGCGTTTTCAACGAGTGACCTATCAAATGGAGTAAGTGGGAAAACAATGCTAAATATTGCAGTGACGGTAAAAGTACCGCAAAAGCGTCTGGTTTAAACAGTAGAGGGGTGTGTCATGAAACGATTGTTTACGGCGGTGGCGGTGGCGCTGGTTGGATCTGGTGCATTTGCCTTCGATCCAGCGGATTTGAAAAAGCTGAATGAAACCAATGAATGTGAAGGTTGTAACCTATCCAACGCTGAACTATTTAATGACGATCTGACCAAGGCCAACCTGATTGGTGCCAACCTGACCGATGCCAACCTGACCGGGGCCAACCTGACCGGGGCCAATTTGAACCTCGCCAACCTGACCAATGCCAAATTATCCTATGCCAACCTGACCGGTGCCAACCTGACCGATGCCAATATGTCCAAGACATGGCTTATTGAGGCCGACTTGATCAATGCCGAGATGTCCAATGCCGACTTGTCTAATTCAAATATGATTGGAGCCGATTTGACAGGTACCAACCTGTCTAGTGCCAACCTGAGTGATACTGACCTGACGTACGCCAATCTAATCGGAACAGATTTAAGTTTTGTAGACTTAATTTTCGCGCGTATGAAAGGGGTTATCTTTTGTGACACCACTATGCCCGATGGAAATGTAAAAAAATACAGCTGCTAAACTAAGCAGTGGCAAAAATTGCAGAAATGCCATTATGAGCAGCCCCACTTGAGTGGTCCAGATTGGAAGTGAGTACATGATCGGCCTATGGTCCACCTGTATGATGGCCTCTGGCGCGGCTGGGCGGTAGCCCAGTGCACTATCGGGTCGTTTGGTGTTGTAGTGGTTGCTCCGGCTTTCAATGATTATTTAGGCTTCACGCAGTGAGTAGAAGATTTCTCTAATCAATAACGCATCTCACAATCTCCCGTTGAAGCTTTCGCAGTATCCGTTCTGCCAAGATGACCCAGGTTCAATCTAGGCAGTTTTTGCGCCCACAGCTTTAATCCAATCTCTGACGGCCGCAGCGATGAACTCAGGGCCGTAACACCTTCGCAATGATGCTGGAGTAAAGGCTATGAGCACCTGCGCAGTCTTCGTTTAACGAAGCAGGTGGTCATAGCCATGCCTCAGCTCCCTACAGTGGTTTTGCACAAACCACACTGCCAAGAAGACCGACTATGACCGAGACCAGTATCACACAGAACGCGCCCATTTTGGTGGCTATCGATATCGCGAAGGCGCGTCATGAAGTTTTGATTGCCATTCCGGGCAAAAAGAGACGCCGTAGATTGACCATTCTCAATCAACTGGACGACTTCAAGCGCTTGACCGCCTCATTGGCCAGTTATAGCCTCCCCGTCCGGGTGGCTTATGAGGCTACCGGCAATTACCACCGTGCCTTAGCCTAACATCTGGCCGCAGCAGGCTTTGAGATGAAGTTGGTATCTTCGGTGTCATTGGCCCGCACACGCGAAGCCCTTCATAACAGCTGGGACAAGAATGATCCCAAGGGTGCCCAGGTTATTCTGCACATGATGGAGATCGGGAACACGCAGTTTTACCACGACCACTGGCGTGCGGCACCAACGACATTCAGGAGCTGTCCAAAACCCATGACATCGTCTCTAAATCCAAGACTGAACTTTGGCACCGCATCCTAACGCATTATCTGCCGCTGTACTTTCCTGAGGCGGATCGTTTTCACCGCAGTTCACGCGGTGATTGGTTCTTTGCCCTTCTGGAGCGATATCCTTCACCCCACTTGATCTCAGCGATGGATAGGGATG
>JAPKEA010000260.1 GCA_028822275.1 Planktomarina sp.
CCAAGAGGACCCAATCTGGGTCCAGAGCTCAAACTCAATGTGCCTATTTCTGCTTTCTATATATGCTATCTCAAATTCATCACTCCCAAACAAATTTGGTTCAGGTTTGATAAGTTCTAGGTATTTACAAATGGCCACAGACTCAGAAATACACCTGCCATCATCCAACTCAAGGACGGGGACCTTACCGCTTGGATTTTTTATCAAAAATTCAGGCGTCTTGTGCGCTCTTTTTAATATATCACAATCGATTAACTGAAGATTGATGTCCTTTTCAGCGGCAAAAATTTTAACGCGTCTTGGGTTTGGCGCGCCTGGATAATCGTAAAGCCTCATAGACAAAACCTCTTTTAGTTAAATTTTATTTTCTTAGCTTATGCCAATTGTTAAGGGCATGGAAGTTCAGATTGAAGAATATATGGTGAATTTTTTACTCTTGATAATGTCTAAAAGATTGAAACATAATTAAAGGAGATTAAAAAAATATAATATACTCTGTCACTAATCAAATCTTAACTATGAACCTATATAAACCTGCCATGCTGTTTGGTAGGGGGCGACGATGTACGAAATACTTACAGTGGCAATTGCGATCACCTTGACGACCTCAGTCTTTGTCTGTGTAAAGTGGCGGAATGTTCGATGTGTTGGAAAAACACCGATGTCGCTATTAGCCTTTTCAGCAATTTTATTTACCTCTGGCCTAGACGTTGGCTTGATCATGTTTCCCCTCGTAGAGTTCCCTGTCTATGCAACTGAGGAGGCCTATAGTTTCACGAATCCACTGGCGATTGAATTTGGTTTCTGGGGCTTTCTAGTGTGGGCCTTTTATTTTTTAACCACCTTCTATTTTTGCGTTGTTGAGCCTAAGCTGGGACTTTTCCAATACAGGCCCATCCGTTGGATTAATAATCTCATTATTATTGCCACCTGTGCATTTACCGCCTATTTATTTCTCAGTTATGTGCCCAGTTATATTGCCGGAATTTCTCTCTTTCAGCAGTACCTCTTAGTAGGTCTTATCATTTTTATAGGAGTTTTTTCGAGCACTGATATCCGGTATATTAAACTCCTCAGCTTAGGGTCTAGCGCGTTATTTATAGTGCTAACGTTAGTCATGCTTGGGGCCTCTGGCGCCTCGGTTAGCGGATACTTGGAATCCATGGCCAACCTGACGGGCTATTTTGAGAATATTCACCGCTTCATTAGTCCGATCAGCGACTACCATGGCTGGTATTTATGTTGGTGGTTTGCCTGGAGCATCATGATAGGTCAGTTTGTCGCGAGATTTGTCTGTGGGCTTAAAACTTGGCAATTGCTGATCGCCTTATTGGTGATTCCCTCTGTAGCTATAGCGTTGTGGTTTTCAACACTGTATTACTATTTTTATAATAGTATCGCTGTTACAGGAATGCTCCGCTGGGCGATGGTGACTCTTGGTGTGATTTTTGTGATTAACTCTCTGGACTCACTTATCCGTCTATACACTGACAATTTGGATTTAGGTGTTGAGCGACTGGGGCGTGCACAATACGTTCTAGGAAATTGTTTGTTGCTCGGTACTCTGGTGCTGTTATATCAGCTCACACCGCTTAAAATTGAGTGGGTAGGGTTAGTTGTTATTGGCCTATATGTAGTGATTTATAGTCTTGTGTTCAAGCATAGAAAAAAACTGCGTGACAGTTTTATGCTCGCAGAGGATAGTTAACAGTTTGAAGGTTATGGAAAGCATGCATTAAATGAAAGAGTACGACTACATTGTGGTAGGCGCGGGTTCTGCAGGAGCAATCGTTGCTGCGCGCCTCAGCGAAGATCCTAACTGCTCCGTATTGCTGTTGGAATATGGTGGCAGTGATCGCAGTGTGTTTATTCGCATGCCTTCGGCTCTGGGCATCCCAATGAACAGTAAAAAATATAATTGGGGGTTCGAAAGCGCGCCAGAACCGCACTTAAATAATCGGCGTATGAACTGTCCTCGAGGAAAAGTGCTAGGCGGCAGTTCATCTATAAACGGTATGGTATATGTGAGAGGCCATGCTCACGATTATGACGAATGGGAGGCCTGTGGGGCGGTTGGTTGGAACTATCAAAGTTGTTTGCCTTACTTTAAAAAGTTAGAGAGTCACGAGTGCGTTGCGAGTGAGTACGCTGGCAGTGACGGGCCTGTTTCGGTTAGTGGAGGCAACAACATGCGGAACCCACTCTACCGCGCGTTTATTGACGCTGGGGTCGATGCTGGATACGCCGAAACAGATGACTATAACGGTTTCCGACAGGAGGGCTTTGGACAAAAGTTTATGACGGTTGATCGTGGGGTACGTGCATCTACCAGTCATGCCTATTTGGACACGGCAAAAAAGCGCAGTAACTTGACACTTTTAAAGCATGCCTTAGTGACTAAAGTTGTTTTTGACGACAAAACGGCAACAGGCATTCAATGCGAAGTTCGGGGCACAATACAGACATTTGCCGCGCGACGTGAGGTAATCCTCTGTGCTGGGGCGATCGGATCGCCGCATCTACTGCAGGTGTCAGGCGTTGGGCCAAGTGAGGTGTTGCAGGCAGCTGGGATTAAAGTGGTACATGATTTGCCGGGAGTCGGAGAGAATCTGCAAGATCACTTAGAGTTCAATTTTCAATATCGCTGCAAACAGCCGATAAGCCTCAACAGTAAGTTGGGATTATTTAACAAGGCCCTGATTGGAGCGCGTTGGCTCTTGTTTAAAACGGGCTTAGGCCGAACGAATCACTTTGAATCTTGCGCGTTTATCCGGTCCAGAGCCGGAGTCAAGTGGCCTGACATTCAATACCATTTTTTGCCTGGCGCGATTACCTATGATGGCAAGGTGGCGTTTAAGGACCATGGCTTCCAAGTGCATGTTGGGCATAACAAGCCTACCAGTCGGGGTCATGTGAGGGCGGTATCTGTAGACGTAAAGCAGCATCCAGAAATACTGTTTAACTATCTGGAGACAGAGCAGGATAGGCAAGGATTTCGAGATTGTGTACATTTAACCCGAGAAATTATGCGCCAGCCAGCAATGGATGCGTTCCGAGACGAAGTGATTCAGCCCGGGGCAGAGGTTCAAACCAATGATCAGATTGACGCCTTTGTTCGTGAGTCGGTTGACAGTGCCTATCATCCATCGTGTACCTGCAAAATAGGGGTTGATTCCATGGCGGTTGTCGATCCAGATCTCAGAGTGATAGGCTTGAAAAAATTGCGGATTGTCGATTCATCGGTTTTTCCCACGGTCCCCAATGGTAATCTCAATGGGCCCACCATGATGGTTGCTGAGCGCGGTGCGGATATAATTAAAGGCGTTACAGAGCCCTCGATTTCAATGAAGGTATATACGGATCCCCAGTGGCAGAAACGGCAGAGGGAAGGGACGCCTCGACGCGCAATAGTTGAAAAGGGCTGAGTCTACAAAAAGAATGCACGTTCGAATTACCCACAGTGGAAGCTCAGGAAGAACCTACTTATTTAAATATTGGCTCAATTTTAGAGCATTGAAAATAGTGCGGAGTATCATAACGGTGCCGTCCCTTTACTTTACTAACAATGGCCTGCACACCCATCTGCTATTTTCAGCGCAGGAAGTAAGGGCTTGGCTTAGACCCTAAAGTGCCACTGAAAGTAGAACACTAAGATTTAGGCTTCATCAATAGATAGGCTGCGTAAGCTCCAATAAGCCCACAAAAAGATATCATTAAATAGTAGATCTGATAACCAAGTACACCAGGATAATACTCTAAAAGAGGCGCACTAATTAATGGGAGATAGAATTCAGGAAAGTAACCAATCATTGAAATGACACCGATAGCTAATCCTTTAGTTTTATTAGGAACATTACAGCCAGCTAATGTAGCCCAGTAGACACCCCTTACTCCATAGGTCAAAAATCCAATCAACAATACAACAAGTATCATGACTATAATTGCTGAATTAGTAGGTAAAAATGCCATTATTCCAAGTGATATAGATGCAGCTATTAATAGTATGGAAAGAACTTTTTCTGGACTACTCCAATCGGCGACAAAACCAGCAGTGATTCCTCCAATAGGCCGCATCCATAACTTAGCAACTGTAATGGTTCCAACTGCAACTGCTGTTAAACCAAAATTTTGCTGCAAATATGCTGAAAAAGAGTATGTTGCATAAAATAACTGATAACCACAAATAATACAGATTGCACATAGCCAGATTTCACGATGTTTTAATATAGTTTTCAAATCAGCTATAAAATTAGTATTAGTGACCTTTGTATTATCATCCTCAAAGTCATCAAGAAGCCAATAGACAAGAGGAGATACCACAAGTAAAACTCCTATATAGAGATAAATAACTTGCCTTAATGCCAT
>JAPKEA010000261.1 GCA_028822275.1 Planktomarina sp.
GCTCTTGCCTCACAATACCAGAAGTATATAGAACGAATATAAAACTACGATATAACATCCTAAGGAGTCGTTCATGCAATCAAACTTTCCGACTTCTTTCGACAAGGAAGGCCTCTTAAAATGCGCACGAGGAGAGCTTTTTGGCCAAGGCAATGCCCAGCTGCCAGAGCCCCCAATGCTTATGATGGACCGTGTTACAGAAATAAGCAGCGATAGCGGCTTATACGGCAAAGGCCACGTAGTTGCAGAATTTGATATAAATCCTGATCTCTGGTTTTTCAAATGCCACTTTCCAGGTGATCCGGTTATGCCAGGATGTTTGGGACTTGATGCGTTATGGCAGCTGACCGGCTTCAATCTTGGGTGGCGTGGAATGCCCGGTCGAGGCCGCGCTTTGGGCGTGGGTGAAGTAAAGTTCACAGATATGGTAACACCAGCGGTAAAGATGATTTCATATCACGTGGACTTTACACGCATTATAGACCGTAGGTTAAAACTTGGAATGGCCAATGGCCGCATGTTTGCTGACGGAAAAGAAATCTACACAACTGTTGGCATGAAAGTTGGCTTGTTCACAGATTAAATAAGGGGACCAAATGCGCCGTGTTGTAATCACAGGTTTGGGTGTCATATCACCTATTGGAAACAATTTTAACGAAGTTACGGACTCACTCAAGGCAGGTCGTTCAGGGATTTCGTTTGAACCAGAATATGCAGAAAACGGCTTTCGCAGCCGGGTTGCTGGTGTTCCAAACATCGAACCTTCAGAGCATATCGAAAAACGTGCAATGCGGTTTATGGGCAAAGGCGCTGGGTACAATTATCTGGCGATGGAGCAGGCCATAAAAGACTCAGGTTTGGAAGCACATGAAGTTTCAAATGTTCGTACAGGCCTTATCATGGGGTCTGGTGGACCATCTACATCAAATTTTTATACAGCGTTTGATGTTGTCAAAAACAAAGGTGGCCCAAAACGTATGGGGCCATTCATGGTGACACGCTGCATGAGTTCAGCACATTCTGCGACCCTAGCAACTCCTTTTAAGATCAAAGGTCTAAACTACTCTATCACATCCGCTTGCGCCACATCCGCGCATTGCATTGGAAACGCGATGGAGCAAATTCAAATGGGCAAACAAGATGTCATGTTTGCGGGCGGTGGTGAAGAGGTCAGCTGGTCACTATCATGCTTGTTCGATGCGATGAATGCCATGTCTTCGAAATATAACGACGCTCCAGAAACGGCCTCTCGTCCCTACGACGCAACTCGCGACGGGTTTGTTATTGCAGGCGGTGGTGGGGTTCTTGTACTCGAAGAGCTGGAGCGTGCCAAAGCACGTGGAGCCAAAATCTACGCTGAGTTAACGGGCTACGGTGCTACATCTGACGGCGCTGATATGGTTGCGCCTTCTGGAGAGGGAGGGGAGCGTTCAATGCGTCAAGCTCTAGCGATGCTCGATCCTGATCGCAGGGTCAACTATATAAACGCCCATGGCACGTCCACCCCGGCAGGTGATGTGACCGAGGTAGAAGCGGTCCGTAATATTTTTGGTCGCGGTACAACCCCACCGATTTCATCAACAAAATCACTGACTGGGCACTCTTTGGGTGCAACTTCTGTACACGAAGCAATCTATTCACTTTCGATGATGCAAAATAGCTTTATTTCAGCATCAGCAAATGTGAGAGAACTAGACCCTGCACTTGACGCAGGGGAAATTGTAACTCAAAGGCAAGATAACGTTGAACTCGATACAATCCTTTCTAATAGTTTTGGATTTGGCGGGACAAACGCAACATTGATCATGAGCAAATATCACGGGTAGAGACATGGCAGAACTTCTCAGAGGCAAACGCGGACTCATCACTGGGATCGCTAACAACAGATCCATTGCGTGGGGCATTGCGGAGGCAATGCGGGCAGAAGGCGCCGAAATCGCTTTCGGATGCCAGATGGATGTTTTTGGTGACAAAGTGAAAGGCCTGGCTGAGGAAATGGGCGTCGATACTGTTTTGGACTATAATGTTCAAAACGACGCCAGCACTCAAGCGGCGTTTGATACATTAGCTCAAAAATGGGGAAGCATCGATTTTGCTGTACATGCAATTGCCTATTCAGATAAAAATGAGCTGACTGGACGTTTTGTAGATACAAGTCGCGAAAATTTCAAAAATTCTTTAGATATCTCAGCTTATTCCTTCATCGACATGGCTAAAAAAGCGGCTCCGTTGATGACAGAAGGTGGCACTTTGATAACGCTGACATACCAGGGTAGCCGTAAGGCTACTCCCTGGTATAACGTCATGGGCGTTGCAAAAGCCGCTTTAGAATCTGCTGTTGTGTATCTTGCCAACGATCTTGGTCCTCAAAAAATTCGGGTCAACGCGATCTCACCAGGCCCAATGAAAACATTGTCTGGTGCAGCAATCGGTGGTGCGCGAAAAACCTTCCGTTATACCGAGAAGAATACACCTCTGCGTGCAAACGCTACCAAAGCGTCAATTGGAGGCACTGCGGTATATTTGGCTTCAGATTATGGTGAATGCACAACCGGGGAGACTATTATGGTCGACGGTGGTTTGCATATTCTCAGCCTACCACAGCCTGAAAACTTTTAATTTTGCAGCAAAGTTGTAAAACCTAGACACAAAATATTTTTTAGCTACAAGGGTACTCTTTTAGGGCGCGGGCAAATATCGCTGCATCTACATTTCCACCTGAGGCCACACAAATGACATCGTCTCCAGAAATTTGATCCCCATGGTATAACGCAGCGGCTAACGCTATTGCCCCTCCTGGCTCAAGCACCACTTTAAAGCGAGTGAAAGCCACCGACATTGCGCGCAGGCAATCAATCTCTGAAACTACAATTCCTGGACCACACAGACGGCGCATGATTGGGAAGGTTAACTCGCCCGGCGTGGGCGTTACGATTGCATCACAAATATTACCACCAAGGTGCGTATTAGTCTGGCGCACGCCTATCGCCAATGACCTTGTTACATCGTCGAAATTCACAGGCTCAACCGGGCGCACCTTCATACTTGGAGCTTCTGCCTCGAGCGCTAATGCAATCCCAGCCGTCAAACCACCACCACCGCAACAAACCAAAACATCAGTCTGAGAAATCCCAAAACCTGCAGCCTGTGCCGAAATTTCTAATCCGCAGGTGCCCTGGCCTGCAATGACATTTGGCTCATCATAAGGTTTGATAAGGGTCAATCCTCTCTTCTGCGCTAACTCTTGACCAATCGCTTGGCGATCTTCAGTTTCACGATCATATAAAATTACCTCAGCCCCCAGACTAAGCGTATTGTTCACCTTCAACTTAGGTGCATCAGATGGCATTATTATTACGGCATGAGTGCCATGAAGCCTGGCCGCAAGTGCAACACCTTGCGCGTGATTGCCAGAGGAAAAGGCAACTACACCAGAGTTCAAAGCTTCAGGAGACAGTGCCGAGACAGCAGACCATCCCCCTCTGAACTTAAACGAACCCGTGTGTTGAAGAGCCTCAGTCTTCATCCAGACCCGGCGCCCAGCGATATCATCTACAAAAGACGAGTTTAAAAATGGTGTTTTTCGTGCATGATCTTTAAGTCGCAAGGCCGCAGCACGGATCATTTCAATATTCAAAGCGACACACCGGCAATTAAAGGAATTTGCTGAAGATCTGGTAATTGGTGATGCGGTTTCCAAGGCAACCTGTCCATGGGCTCGGAAGCGCGATTGACCCAAACCGTTGTGAAGCCATACCCCACGGCACCCGCTGCATCCCAACCGTTGGACGACACAAATAAAACCTCATCTAAATGACAACCAAAGTGCACCCCTACAAGATCATAAACTTTCCGGTTGGGTTTAAAAGCTCCAATACTTTCAACAGATAAAAGCGCATCCAATTGTCCACCAATGCCTGCGGAGGAGACTGCGCCAGTCAACATATCAGGCGACCCATTCGACAGAATTGCAGTCTGCAATCCAGCCGTCTTTAATGTCTTCAACATTTTAGGGACTTCACCGTAGGCTTCCAAGTTCCAGTATAGTTCTAGCAACTCTGCACGCAATTCCGCACCACCAACACCGTTGGCTTCCATTGCCCAGTCGAGCCCTTCCTGCGTAACTTGCCAGAAATCCGCATGAGCTCCTGTTATCTCACGTATCCAAGTATATTGCAGTTGTTTAAGTCGCCAATCAGTTGCCAATTTTGGCCAATTCTCAGAAATGGCGCTATTTTGAGGTTGAGCTGCCGCAGCCCTTGCCGCTGCTGTCACATCGAATAGGGTGCCATAAGCGTCAAATATACAGGTTGTTATAGACATAGAATCC
>JAPKEA010000262.1 GCA_028822275.1 Planktomarina sp.
CCGGCAACGGCTGCCATGCCCATATCTCAGTCTGGGATGCGCCCGGCGCTGCGGCTAAAATTAATGTCTTTGCGACCGACAAGGGCGAGGGGCCAACCGGAGAGTTGGGTCTGTCCGAAAAGGGCAAACATTTTCTTGGTGGCATTATGAAACACGCCAGTGCGCTGGCCGCGATCACCAATCCAACAGTCAATAGCTATAAGCGTATCAACGCCCCACGCACTATGTCCGGAGCCACATGGGCTCCCAATACTGTGACGTGGACCGGCAATAACCGCACCCATATGGTGCGCGTACCTGGCCCAGGTCGATTTGAATTGCGCCTACCCGACGGCGCAGTAAACCCCTACTTGTTACAGGCCATTATCATTGCCGCCGGTCTGGACGGGGTGCAAACCCAAGCCGACCCCGGCAAGCGCTGGGACATCGACATGTACGCCGAAGGCCATAAGGTGCGTGGTGCCCCAAAACTCCCACTCAATATGCTCGATGGACTGCGCGAATATGACAAAAACAAAAGCCTTAAAGCTGCGATGGGGCAAGAATTTTCCGCCGCCTATCTGAAGATGAAATATCAAGAGTGGAATTCTTTCATGTCACATTTCTCGTCTTGGGAAAAAGACAACACGCTGGATATCTAACTGGGTCCTCCTTATCAGACAACGCAACTCAGCACTGGCTCATGAGTAATCCAAATTAAACTAACAGACCATGAATGCTCTTGGACTAACAAACTGCTACAAAAAACCATAGAATTGTGTGGAGTACTGTAATCAGTGATCTCTGATTGACAGAAACATACAACAGGGGCCATTGCTTATGCCATGATTGCTTTATGTCTTGGTGTCGGAGCTGCCCTCGCGTGGGGCCTGCATGATTTCTGTGTCCGCGGCGTCAGCCAATCTTCTGGTGTTTTCGCCAGTATTCTGACAGTTTTTGCCAGTGGCATCGTGATTTTGATTGGCGTTGCCGTGCTATTTAGCGACCCAAAGCTGATGTCGGCGCACTGTTATCGACTGAGCATCGCCTCCGGCCTCAGTTTTGCAATAGGCGGTGTTGCGCTTTATATCGCATTCGCCATAGGCCCAGTACGTCTGGTCGCACCAATCATAGGTGCATATCCAATACTGTAATTTCCATGTTAGATTAACAACCTTATTTTCTCCGAAGTTCTGGGTAATGCCCGGTCAGATGTAAAACACAATTTGCAAAAACTTGATCCATCACCAGCTTTGCTGCAATAGCATTTTTGCATAGCCCTCGAACACATAGACCTGCTCCATTTGGTAGCTTAGAAACACCCATTATGCTATCATTTGTCGTTGTCCCACATGCTTCTAATTTCTCTTGAGACGGAAGAGATTCCAAATCGCCCAGAAGCAGACAATTGATAACAGTGCGCCACAAACCAATCGGGGAATAAGGTTCTAGAAAACTGCGCCCATTTATGTTGAAACTGTCTAATACAACTAAGTTTTTTTCTGGCCCAAATATTTTAGTTTTAGTCTCAATCCTATCAAACACTTGTCCCTTTTGACCAAGATCATAGGTATCAAACGCATCGATAAATAAAACTACCGATCCTTTACCAAGGTTTATTTGTGTATTAGAAATGATGGCCGAGCCAGGTAGCATCACCAAAGCGTCTGGCGTATAGGCAAAAAAGCAATTATTCGATGTATTTATTTCTAAAAACTGTTTGACTGGATGCCCATAACAGTTTTGCACTATAGTTGCCGCTTGAGTTGTCACCTGCGCAAATGCGGAGTCACATAAATTAAATTTTGATTGAAGCCGGTCTGCACGATACAATCCCCCAGACGATGATTGTTGATAAACCGTTGATAGGAAGGGTATGTTATGATCTAATTTGAATGGCCGTGTCATATGAAAAGGATACGAGACAAATTGTTTACCTATTCTGGTCGCACCCCCAAATCTTAAAAACTCCAACTCATAACGACCAGTTCGCTCTGGGAGTTTACCCATTTTATCTACGTTCAAATTATAGGTATTATTAGTCATAGAAGCAAAACGTCTTCAACAATAAGATCAATTATTTTATCGACACCTACTCGAGCGCGGCAATTGGTTAATATTATGGGCTTACCAGAACGAATTTCTTGTGAGTCTAGAACCATTCTATCTAAGTCTACTCCCACATACGGTGCCAAGTCCTGCTTATTAATCACTAACAGATCGCTTTGAAGGCATCCCGGACCACGTTTTCGTGGTATGTCGTCCCCTCCAGCAACATCGATAACAAACATCCACCAATCAACCAAATCTAGCGAAAATGTTGACGCAAGATTATCACCTCCACTCTCAATCAAAATAAGATCCAAATCTGGAAATTCAATTTCTAATTCGTCAGCTGCAGCTATATTTAAAGTGGGATCTTCTCTAATGACAGTGTGTGGGCAAGCACCCGCTTCGACCGCTACAACGCGTTTTGGATCTATCAAACCTGACCTTCTTATCCGGTTTGCATCCTCCGCAGTTACCAAGTCATTGGTTATAACAGCAATTGAAATATTAATGCTTTTAAAAGCTGGTATCATCTGCTCAATTAAGGCTGTCTTCCCAGACCCTACAGGACCCCCAATACCTACCCGGGCTGCGCCCACTCTCCGAACCTGCGGTTCTGTCATATGGTTCATATTTGATATCGCCTTATCTTAGCATGTATAGTTGGGTTAACGGCAGCGTGCTTGCCGGTTCGCAGGTAGCTAATTCGCCATCCACAAAGACGTCAAAGCTTTGAGGATCAACCTGAATATCGGGACAGGCATCGTTATGGACCATGTCGGCTTTTGTTAGTGTTCGTGTGCCTTTGGATGGCAAAAGTGGTTTTTCCATTCCAAGGGTGTCTGACAATCCGGCATCTATTGCCAAAGGGTTCACAAAACATGCTGACAAGGCCTGCTTAGCTCGACCAAAGGCACCCCACTGAGGTCTCAGCATCAAAGGCTCGCAAGTCATTAAAGACGCCGCACTATCCCCCATAGCGCCCCACGCAATAAAGCCACCTTTAACCACTAGTTCAGGTTTAATTCCAAAAAAACTCGGGCGCCAAATAACGATATCAGCCATCTTCCCATTTTCCAGTGAACCAACGTGATCAGATATCCCAAAAGTACGAGCTGCGTTAATAGTGTACTTTGCTATAAAGCGTTTTATCCTTTCATTATCGCCAATTTTAGTTTGCTCCGAATCTAATCTTCCCCGCTGTTTTTTCATTTTGTCGGCAAGCTGCCAAGTACGGCATATTACTTCACTGATCCGCCCCATACCCTGACTATCTGATCCCAACATAGAAATTGCGCCAAGATCATGTAGTACATCTTCAGCTGCAATCGTCTGCGCACGGATTCTACTTTCAGCGAAGGCTACATCCTCAGGAATGGCTGGGTTTAAATGATGGCAGACCATTGTCATGTCCAAATGCTCGTCAAAAGTGTTTACCGTATATGGATTTGTTGGGTTGGTTGATGATGGTAAACACCAAGGAAATGAAGCAACCCGAATAATATCAGGCGCATGTCCACCGCCAGCACCTTCAGTATGATACATGTGAATCGTGCGGCCGTCGATCGCTTCTAGCGTGCTTTCCAAGAACCCAGACTCGTTCAACGTATCTGTGTGTATCTGAACTGGAAAGTCCAACTCGTCCGCCACTTGCAAGCATGTATCGATGGCAGCCGGCATTGTTCCCCAATCTTCATGCAGCTTCAAGCCCAGACACCCTGTTTGCATTTGCTCAATTAAAGACGCTGGCCGATGCGAGTTCCCCCTGCCAAGGAAACCAAAATTTATTGGCCAGGCTTCAGAAGCCTGAAGCATTTTACCAACATTGAAGGGCCCTCCACTGTCTATACCAACTGTAATGGGACCCAATGATCCACCAAGCATTGTGGTAATCCCAGAAGAAATTGCGTGTTCACAAAGCTGAGCACTATCAAAGTGTACATGCACATCAATCCCACCTGCGGTCGCAATTAAACCTTCACAGTCGCGTACTGTTGTACTTGCCGAAACAATTAGATTTGGATCAACACCATCCATTATAGCCGGATTACCAGCTTTACCGATACCAACAATTTGGCCATTTTTGATGCCAAGATCGCCCTTAATAACACCCAAAACAGCATCGATTACCACCACATTACAAAGCAGAAGATCTAGTGCGCCTTGCGCACTAGTTACTCCCGCAGCCATTCCAGCTCCGTCACGTAAAGTTTTCCCCCCGCCGTGAAGGCACTCATCCCCATAGACTGCGTAATCTTTCTCAATTACCGCAA
>JAPKEA010000015.1 GCA_028822275.1 Planktomarina sp.
TTTGACGATAACTGGCTAACAGTATTGCGCACTGGCATGGTTGAGTATGCGGATACCATCGATGGTTTGTCGTACCAACAAGAAGATGCGTCAGACGACCTTGCAAAGCAAATAGACCAAGTTCGCAACTTTGTAGCATCCGGCGTAGACGCTATAATTGTAAACATTGTTGACACGTCTGCTGGTGCCGCAGTTTCTGCAGCTGCCGGTGATACGCCGCTTGTTTACGTAAACCGTGAACCTGACAATGTGGACGTTTTGCCTGCGACGCAGGCCTTCGTTGCGTCGAACGAGATTGAGTCCGGTACTCTGTCGGCATTTGAAATTTGTAAAAACCTGCGTGCCGACGGTAAAGCTGGTGGCGCAACTGGTTACCTGATGAACGGTCAGCTGTCGAACCAAGCTGCCGTGCAGCGGTCAAAAGACGTTCATGACGTAATTGGCATGGACATGTGTAACTTCATGACAATCATCGACGAACAGACAGCGAACTGGTCACGTGATGAGGCACAAGACCTCATGACCAACTGGATGTCCTCAGGTGAGCCCTTCGATTTTGTTCTTGCGAACAATGATGAAATGGCAATCGGTGCTATTCAGGCGATGAAAGCCGCTGGTATGGACATGGCAAGCGTACAGGTTGGCGGTGTTGACGCGTCTCAGGACGCATTGCTGACAATGGCAGCTGGCGACTATGACGTCACAGTGTTCCAAGACTCTGTTGGCCAAGGTACTGGCTCAATTGATACGGCACTTCGTCTTATAGCTGGTGAGAAAGTCGACAAAAAAGTCTATATCCCATTCGTTTTGGTTACTCCGGGCAACATGGGCGACTTCCTCGACAAAAACTAAGTTCACAAAGAAAGTAGAACTCTTGGGACGGCATTACTGGTGCCGTCTCGAACCTTTATAAACTGCTCAACGGGGAGCCTCATCTATGTCAGATACCAGCCAAGGTACCGGCGGACTAAACTTCGACCAGACTAAACGCTCTTGGCCTAGTGAAATGAACGTTTTACTGGCATTGGTAATCATTATCGTAGTTTTTGAAGTTTTAGGGCAAATTTTGCCTTATATGAAAGACCAAAGTTTTCTGTTTGATACGCGTGATCGCTTCGACTCGATCTTCAATGAAGCCCGTATAAAAATCATTATTCTGCAAGTTGCCATCATTGGAATTATTGCTCTTGGGGTGTCACAGGTTATTATTACCGCGGGCATCGACCTAAGTTCTGGGCCGCTGGTCGCAGCGACTGCAATGATTGCAATGAGTTTTGGTCAGACAGAACTGGTAAATGGCTATACAAATCCAAAAGCCCTTTTTGGGACCTGGGCTATGGATCTTCCGGTCGTTATCCCGATTGTCATTGGCTTATCCTTTGGCGCTGTTATCGGCGCGATAAACGGCACCTTTATTGCTCATTTCCGGATACCACCATTCATTGCGACACTGGGTATGTTTTTAATCTGCCGGGGTATTGCGCTTTGGTGGTCCGCTGGCAATCCTATATCATTTCCGACGGCGCAATACAAAGCCATCGGCGACGGAATGATGCCGGTTGTCTGGTTTCTGTCTCTGGCGGTGATTTTCCATCTGATTATGCGTTACACGGTTTACGGCAAGCATACTTATGCCATCGGCTCGAACGAAGAAGCCGCACGCATGTCTGGTATCAACGTCAAACGCCATAAGATCATGGTGTATATGATTGCTGCTATGTTGGCCGCCTTTGCCGGGGTTGTTCTAAGTGCGAAGGCGTCAACAGCACAGGCCGGCATGGGGGAGTTTTATGAACTCTTCGCAATTGCTATGGCGGTGATTGGGGGCATTAGTCTGACAGGTGGCCGAGGTTCCATAATCGGAACAGTCCTTGGTGCGATGGTACTTGGAGTAATTCGTTCTGGGTTTACCTACATCAAATTAGATGGATCATACCAGCTCATGGCTATGGGAGGAATTATCATCGCGGCGGTCATTTTAGACCAATACCGTCAACGCAATAGAGCTTAGGCTAGGAGTATAAAGCATGAGCGAAGAATTCGTTCTACAGACTGTAGGCCTGACCAAGCACTATGGCGGGGTCCATGCACTTGAAGGTGTAAATTTCGAAATGAGAAAGGGTGAGCACGTCGCAATTATGGGTGACAATGGTGCGGGTAAATCTACTTTTGTCAGGCAAATCACTGGTGTTGAACAGCGCACACGTGGAAAAATAGCTTTCTATGGTAACGAAGTAAATTTTTCCGGTCCGCTCGATGCGCGTGAAGCAGGAATAGAAACGGTGTTTCAAACACTTGCCCTCGCTGATGACTTAGACGTCCCCGATAATTTATTTTTAGGTCGTGAAAAAACTAAATGGGATTTTCTTGGTCCATTTAGGTTACTTGACTATCGAGCAATGCGGGAAGCCACGATGGCAGGGCTGGAAAAAACAGGTGTTAAAATCCCAAACATCCGTAACACAATTGCAAATATGTCTGGTGGTCAACGACAATGCGTTGCGATTGCACGTACTGCGACATTCGCGTCAAAACTAACAATTATGGATGAACCTACTGCTGCGTTAGGTGTTCAAGAAACAGCTCAGGTAGAAAACATTATTCGCACTCTAAAAGAGGCAGGGGAACCACTAATCCTTGTTAGTCATAATATGCGGCAGGTTATGGATCTTGTTGATAGAATTATCGTATTTAGAAGAGGGCGGATGGTAGCGGACTTGGATGTCAATGCAACCAGTGGGGAAGATGTTGTATCCTACATTACAGGAGCGAAGACTGGCACTGAATTTGAAGGTGCAGCGTGAAGCGGCTTATTGATCTAGAAAACCCCTTTTTTGCACCTTTATGGATCCGCATGGCTGTAGTGCTTGTAACAACAGTCTGGGGCGTGCTTGAGATGTTGGCAGGAGAAATCCTTTGGGGGGGAGTATTCCTTGGGATGAGTGCACTTTGTGCTTGGCGATTTGCGACCATAAACTATGATTTTAAGTCTGACGACTAGGGTATTTGGGTAGGTATGGCAGTCACATTAAAGGATGTCGCTGAACTTGCGAACGTTTCACGATCTGCGGTGTCGCGAACTTTTACCAAGGGAGCCTCGGTGTCAAAAAACACACGTATTAAAGTAATGACGGCGGCTGATAAGTTGGGGTACAGTCCCAACGCCTTGGCTTCAGCTTTGACCACTGGGCGTACTAAGATGATTGGCCTGGTCTCTAACAACTTTCATAACCCTGTTTTTCTTGAAGTCTTCGATATGTTTACTCGTGGGTTGCACGAACGTGACTTGCGCCCCTTGTTAGTAAATCTCACGAACGAAACGGACCCAGAGGCGTCAATCAGAATGTTGCAACAATATTCTGTTGACGGTGTTATTGTTGCGTCCTCTACATTGCCGCCGGAATTCGCTGAAAGTTTCCGTGAGGCGGGTATTCCAGTAGTACACTCTTTTGGACGTCATTGCGAAAAACCTATTGTTGATATTTTAGGTATTGATAACGTTGCAGCCGGCCGTATGGCCGCGCATACGCTAATTGAACATGGCTATACAGAGATTGGCTTTTTGGGAGGTCCGCCAGGTGCAACCTCAACACTGGATCGTGAGAATGGCTTTTTAGTGGAGTGCTCGGGGCATCTAGGTGTGAGCTGCACTACCAGTTTTGCGGACGCCTATTCGTTTGAGGCAGGACAGGCGGAAATGAAAAGATTGCTTAAATCGAACATAATGCAGGCTTATTTTTGTGGTGACGATGTACTGTCGCTTGGCGCTATGTCCGCACTTCAATCAGCAGGGTTAAAAGTGCCTGATGATGTAGGCGTTCTCGGTTTAAATGATATGAAAATGGCAAATTGGGATAATATTAATCTAACAACAATACATAATCCGTTCGCAGAAATAATTTCTGCCTCCATTGAGCGGGTTACTGCCTTGGTAGAAAACCCCCATATGACTGCCGAGTCCATTCGGTTCGACTGTTCGGTTGTCGAACGAGGAAGTTTAAAAGTTAGCTGCACTTAAGTCGCAAATTTCAAATTTTTTATTGATACATTGGAGGTCGGGCATCAAGCCATGCTCCATTTTGTTTGCCACTGTCCGCAACAGCGACAACGGCTGCCATGGAGCGCAAACCGTCTTCTGCGCGCGGGAACATGTTTGCTGCGGGATCGCAATCTCTACCCTCAATTTGGGCGCTTATTGCCTCAGCTAAATCTTTATAGATGTTAGCAAATGCAAGTGGCATACCTTCTGCATGGCCAATTGTGACGCGCGTTGTACGATCAGCTTCCGGTGAAAGGTTCTCTTCTCCGCGTTCTATGATCTGCAAACGACCCCCTAGTGGCATATAGTAAAGTTGGTTGGGGTGCTCTTGGGACCAACGTAACCCACCAGTTTCACCGAACACTTGAATTCCCAATCCATGTTGGCGGCCAATCGCGATAGAAGATGTCCAAAGGCGACCAATCGTACCATTATCCATACGGAAGTTCACCATTGCATCGTCTTCAAGTATGCGCGTGTTTATACAAGATACGATATCTGCAGATAGCTTAGTAACTTCTTGGCCTGTTACGAATGATGCCATGTGCATTGCATGAATACCACAATCTGCGAACTGAGCTGACACTCCTGCCTGTGCAGGGTCGTAGCGCCAGCGACCCCGTGGATTGTCGGCATCGGTGGCGTCCGCGTGGTGTCCATGAGCGAATTCGGCGTTGACCAAACGGACCTCCCCAATATCACCACGCGCTATCATTGCCTTCATATGTCGTACAAGTGAATAGCCGGAATAACCGTAATTCACTGCACAAATTTTGCCTGTACTTTTTGTAATGCGAACTATCTCTTCACCTTCATCGACCGTCATTGTCATGGGCTTCTCGCAGAGGACATGGAAGCCTGCCTTTAGGAAGGCTTTTGTTATCTCAAAATGTGTAGAGTTTGGAGTGGCAACAGTCACTAGATCAATACGATCTTCACGGATAGATTCGCCTAAAATCATATCCTGCCAGGATCCATAGGCGCGATCTCCAAGGCCAAGGCGTTGACCATATTCCACGCCCTTCGCCGCGCGGTGATCTAAAGCGCCAGCCGTGAATTCGAATAATCCGTCTAGACTAGAGCCTAGGCGATGTGCTGGACCAATTTGGCTGCCTTCGCCACCGCCGATCATGCCCCATTTAAGTTTTGCCATTTTATGCGCCCTCAAAGCCGATAGATTGTAGATAAGTTCGATTCAGTTTTGCGTCTTTAATAGGAGACGTTTCACCCTCTGGATCGCAATCTTGCTCAACCGTGCACCAGCCTTCAAAGTTATTGTCAATCAACATTTGGCGCACTTTTGGAAAATCTACATCGCCGTCGCCTAAGTTACAGAAAATACCCTGACCACAGGCTGTATAGAAATCGGTACGGTTGCCTACAACGTTTGCCTTCACTTTAGGGTTGATATCCTTAAAGTGCATGTAACTGATGCGCGATATATGCTTATTCATGAACGCCACTGGATCAAAACCCGCGTAGGAATGATGGCCTGTATCAAAGCAAATTTTTAGGATGGTTTCATCGACTTCGTTTAATAATCGCTCAAGCTCCGGTTCGAAATCCATAAAGCCAGCTGCATGCGCGTGAATGCCAACAGTAAGATCGTATTCTTCAACCCCCATTTTGGCAACAGTTGATATCCTGTTGCGATAAGCTGTCCATTCCGCCTTGTCCATTTGCTCTGCTTCATCTGCGCGACCTGCCGTTGGGGACCGACGCGACGAAATGCTATCAATTAAAACTAAATGCTTTGAACCGTGGGCCTTTAGAGCCTTGCAGGTGCGTACAGCGCCATCCATGACATCGTCCCAAGCATCTGGATCGTGGAATGGCCGAAATACAACACCACCTATGAGTTCTTGATTAAATTCCTCAAGCGCTTCGGATAATACTGTGGTATCTTCTGGCATAAAACCCACAGGGCCAAGTTCAATACCCGTAAAGCCTGCTTCTGCGTTTTCTTGCAGCACTTTGCGCCACTTTGGATTGCGCGGATCATCCGCAAATTCGACGCCCCAGGAGCAAGGTGCATTTCCAATTTTTATCATACTCTTTGATCCTTTAGTAATCTCTGACATTGACCCATGCGCGTTTATTACTTGAGTCTATAGCGGCTTTGACGATGCGATTCACTTCCATACCTTCTGCGAAAGTTGGCCAGATGTTTGTCTTAGTTTCAATAGCTGTAAGGAAGTCCTTCGCCTCAATAATGATTTGGTCTTGATAGCCCGTTCCATGACCTGGGCCCTGACAAAAGGGTAGGTAATCAGGGTGGTCTGGGCCTGTTAGTATCCTGCGAAAGCCTTGATCAGCGCTGTCGCCCTCACGCAGATATAAGTGCAGCGTATTTTGATCTTCTCCATCAAATCTAATCATGCCCTTAGAGCCATGTATTTCATATGCATAGCCCATTTTACGACCTGTCGCGATGCGGCTAGCGTGGATATGTCCGCTAACACCGTTTTCGAACTCAATCATGATCTGAGCTTGGTCGTCATTAGTGACGGCTACGCCGCCACGTTTTGTATAAACTGTTTTGACAACTGCACTTAGGGATTTAACAGGGCCCATCATGGCGTGAGCGCAATTGATGATATGAGGTGAAAGGTCGCCCATGCAGCCGTTAGCTACGCCAGTGGTTCGCCATGTTGCAGGTGCATCAGGATCTGCAAGAAAATCTTCGGTCATTTCTGCTCTAAAGTACGTGATTTCGCCAATACGACCGTCTTCTAAAAGCTTGCGAGCATATTGCGACGCGGGGGTGCGGATATAATTGAAACCTACCATGTGAATTGCGCCAGCCGCTTCTGCGGCGGCAAGCATCGCACGACTATCTTCTAAGGTCTGACCTAACGGCTTTTCACAGAAGACAGGTTTGCCAAGCGCAAATGCAGCCTCGGCAATGGCGCGGTGTGTAGATTGCGGAGAGGCAATGATTATAGCGTCAACATTGGGATCGCTGACTAGCTCCGCCCAATCTGCTGTACAACGGTTAAATCCAAATTTAGTTTTATAATGTTCTGCAGATTTAGCCGACGTTGCGCAAACCATTTCAAGCACAGGGCGCAGTGTGGTTTCGAATATCGTTCCAACGCTGGAATAGGCAGCTGCATGGGCCTTGCCCATATAGCCACCACCCACGATTCCAATCCTAATCTGCGCCATCGTGGTAACCCTTTCTAAAAACTCATTGCAACCGGTTGCAAATTTGGTATCTTTAAACATAGTCTCTGGTCAATACCCATATTGTTAGGCTAGTGATTCACAAAAAGTGAGGACTGCATAATGGGGCTATCTGATAAAACAATCACATTGACCACAGCGCAAGCAATTATTCGCTATTTAGCTTCGCAATATATTGAGATTGATGGTAAGAAAATCCGTGTTTGTGGTGGTGGCTTTGGTATTTTTGGACATGGAAATGTTACCTGTCTTGGCGAGGCACTGCATGATCACAAAGATGTACTGCCACTTTATCGTGGTCAAAACGAGCAGGGTATGGGTTTCGCCGCTGCAGCTTATGCTAAAGCCCATCTGCGGCAGCGCTTCATGTTCTGTACTGCAAGCGCAGGACCCGGTACCGCAAACTTACTGACGAGTGCCGCTTTGGCACATGCCAATAGGCTGCCAATGTTAATGCTATGTGGAGATACGTTTCTTACGCGTTTGCCTGACCCTGTTTTACAACAGCTTGAACATTTTGGGGATCCAACCTTTGGTCTAAACGACGCATTCAAGGCAGTCTCTCGTTATTGGGACCGTATTACACATCCTGCGCAGATCCTTAATTCTTTGCCTGCTGCTTTAAACACAATGCTTGACCCCGTGGATTGTGGTCCGGCCTTCTTGGGATTGCCGCAAGATGTACAAGGCTGGACTTTTGATTACCCACTAGCTTTCTTTGACGAGTGCGTGCACCGTATTCGCCGCCAAGCGGCGGATGTCTCCGAGATTACAGAGGCGGCAGAGATTCTCAAATTAGCTAAACGCCCTATGATTATTGCGGGCGGCGGTGTTCAGTATTCTGGCGCAGTTGCAGAATTGACGGCATTTGCTGAAGTCCATGCCATTCCTGTTGTTGAAACAATTGCTGGGCGCGCGAATTTTTTAAATGATCATGTGCTGAACATTGGGCCGCTTGGTGTGACGGGATCAAATTCTGCAAACACGATTGCTGAACAAGCAGATGTTATTCTTGCCGTTGGGACACGTTTGCAAGATTTTACAACGGGTTCGTGGACGGCATTTGCAAAGGAAGCTCAGATCATCGGAGTAAATGTTGGTCGCCATGATGCGGCCAAGCATATGTCGCGCACTATTGTGGGAGATGCGAAATTGGCGTTGCTTGCCTTGGGGCAGGCGGTTTACGGGTACTCTGCGCCGAAAGTATGGACAGAGCTTGCGAAAAATGAGCGTTTTAAATGGAACGGTTTCGTCACTGAAAACACTCGCTTGGATAATGGTCCAGCTTCTTACGCGCAAGCGATTGGCATTGTGAATAATCTGTGTGATCCACGAGATCGTGTGGTTGCAGCAGCAGGTGGTCTGCCTGCTGAGGTGACTGCGAACTGGAAAACCCGTGATATAGGAACCGTTGATGTTGAGTTCGGATTTTCTTGTATGGGGTATGAGATTGCGGGTGGCTGGGGAGCACGTATCGCCCAATCAGAACTAGATCCTGATAATGACACCATCGTTTTTACCGGTGACGGATCTTACTTATTGATGAACTCAGACATATATTCATCAGTTCTTACGGACAAAAAGCTGATCATTCTAGTTTTGGATAACGGCGGTTTTGCTGTCATAAATAAACTACAAAAAAACACAGGAAATGAAAGCTTTAACAACTTAATTGCTGACACGCCCACTGCGATACGCCAGATGCGCGTAGATTTTGAAGCACACGCGCGCTCTCTTGGCGCAGAGGCCGAAACAGTTGAAATGTCGGGTCTTGCAGCCGCATTCAAACGTGCCAAAGCTTCTGATAGAACCTATGTTATTTGTGCTCAAGTTGACCCTTTCGAAGGATGGACGCAAGAAGGACACACATGGTGGGAGGTTGGTACGCCTCACATAACGGAAAATCCAAAAGTTCGAGCAGCTCACGCTGATCAAGAATCTACTCGTTTCCGTCAGCGAAAGGGTGTCTGATCATGAAATTACTTGAGGGCATAAAGGCGAACAATTTCGTGGTTCTTGGACGTGTTGGCATGGACCTGTATCCAGAACCGCATGGTACTAAGACCGAAGATGCCGAGATATTACAGGCGGGAATGGGTGGTTCTTCCGCTAACATCGCGGCAGGTATTTGCAAGTTAGGTGGTAATTCGGCCTTGGTGACCCGCGTGTCTGACGACAGTGTTGGGCGGTATTGTGTTAATCAACTCAAGGCTTATGGTGTAAACGCTAACCACGTCAAACCTATTGCTGGTGAATATCGTAACTCACTTGCCGTTTATGAGAGCAGGATTGAAGACCATCAATCAGTAATTTATCGCAACGGTGCTGCCGATTTCCAAATGAATATTGCAGATGTTGAAGCTGTGAATTATTCAAGCTTCGGCGCACTTATAACAGCTGGGACCGTGTTTGCTGCAGAGCCATCACGTACTGCAACATTTCATGCATTTGCCTTGGCCAAAAAGGTAGGTATTCCTATTATTTTTGATGTGGATTATCGCCCTTATTCGTGGCCTTCACCAAAGGTAGCCTCTGATGTGCTTAGCCGCGCTGCGGCAGATTGTGATATGATTGTTGCCAATGATGAAGAGTTTGGGTTTATGGCTGGATCTATCGATAAAGGCCTTTCTAAGGCTTGTGAGTTGTCTGAGACCACGGCATCCATTGTTGTCTATAAAATGGGTCCACTAGGTGCGATAACGTTTGTAAATGGAGAAGAGATCCGTACAGGTATTTATCCTGTTAATGCGCTAAAACCGACTGGGGCAGGAGATAGCTTTATGGCTGGTTTGATGACCTCGCTAGCGCAGGGCCACAACCTTAAGACTTCTCTTTTACGCGGCTCTGCTTGCGCCTCTGTCACTGTATCCAAACCGGGCTGCGCACCTGCTATGCCTGACTCAAAAATACTAGAAACATTCTTGGCCGAGCACCCCGGTCCAACGGCTTACTAAAGGAAAATATTTATGCATATTGCGCCATTTGATAACCAAAACAAACCGATAGTCGATGTGGATGATCCCACCGTTCCACTTAACTTTTTCAACATAGTAAAGTTAAAAAAGGGTGAAGCCTTTGAATATGAAGCTAGTGGATATGAAACCTGCATTGTACCTGCAACTGGATCGCTTGATGTGAATATTGAAGGCTTCAGGGCTAATGACATTGGTGGCCGTGTGGAGGATGTCTGGGGTGGTGAGCCAGAAGGTGTTTACGTTCCTACTGCAGCCAAGGCTGAGTTTGTATGCACGTCTGATACGGCGGAGGTTTTCATTGCAGGTGCACGCTACGATAAGGTTCTTGATGCATTTTCGATCCGTTCTGATGAGCTTGATCTTGTTCAATATGGATCTGACGACACTAAAACTCATCGCAAAATCAAACACATATTAGGTACTAAGTACCACGGCAAAGTTGGTCGTTTACTAGTTTCTGAGTTATTTACAGTAGGCGAGGGTGGCTGGTCTGGTTTCCCGTCCCACAAGCACGACACTGACCGTATGCCAGAAGAGACACGTCATGATGAGACTTACAATTTCCGTTTCAAACCAAACCATGGGTCTGGGGTGCAGATGTTGCAACGCGAAGATGGTAAGGCGGGTGATGCTTATCATATAGTTAATGGATCAACTATTTGTATTGATAACGGCTATCATCCGTGTGCGGTATTGCCTGGCTATCAAATGTATTATTTTACTATTCTGGGTGGCTTGTCTCAACGCTCTCTTGTGCAGTATTTTCAGCCTTCCCATGCCTATCAAATTGAGACAATACCGGGTATTAAAGACATGATAGCAAAATTTAAATGACACTCGCTTCTTTGGCTGATGTGCTGCAGCCTGCCTTAAAAGGTGGCTATGCTGTTGGGGGCCTAGTAACTTTAGGTTGGGAGGACATGCGCGCATTTGTGAGGGCGGCTGAGGAGGAAAACTGTGCTGTAATCTTACAAGCGGGACCGGGCTGTCGTTCACATACGCCTTTGCCAATTCTTGGAAAAATGTTTCGCTATTTGGCTGAACAGGCTAGCGTGCCGGTCGTGGCACATTTAGACCATGGCTATACATATGATGAGTGTTCGGAGGCATTAGATAGTGGATTTACGTCCATTATGTTTGATGGATCACGAACAAACTTACGCACAAATATTGCAGCTACTTTGAAGATCGCCGAAATGGCCCATAAAGCTGGTATTTCTTGTGAGGGTGAAATTGGATTTGTTGGCTATTCCAACGGTGAACAATCCTCCGGTACGAACCCAAAGGAAGCTGCTATCTTCGCGGCAGAAACAGGTGTGGACGCAATGGCAATTTCCGTTGGAAATGTACACCTGCAAGAGAAAAAAGAGGGTGGTTTGGACGAAGACCGTATTGCTGCCATCCAAAAGCTTACGGCCGTCCCTCTTGTGATCCACGGTGGCTCCGGTGTGCCAGTAAAACAGCGTTCAAACCTCGCTAAAAATACTAATATTTGTAAATATAATATTGGAACAGAACTGCGCATGGCGTTCGGAGACGCGTTGCGTGAGGCGGTGAGTTCGGACTTGGGTCGTTTTGACCGGGTGGCTATTTTGAAAGAAACTCACGATCCAATGGTCGTGGCTGCTCGCCGCGTCCTGACAGCTTTAAAAGGATGAAAATGCTCAATATTGGCCTTTTAGGCGCCGGTCGAATTGGCCAAGTTCATGGCGCAACATTAGCTCAAATAGTAAATGCACGTACGGTGGCGGTTTCGGACTTTATACCTGCTGCTGCGGAGGCATTGGCGTCAAAGTTGGATGCCAAGGTTATGAGTACCGAAGAAATTATAGCCGATGGCAGCATTGATGCTGTGGTTATTGGTACGCCTACTACAACACACTATGACTTGATACATCAGGCCGCTGCAGCGGGAAAAGCAATTTTTTGTGAGAAACCTGTGGATCTGTCGGTTAACCGCATTGTAGAATGCCTTTCGGCCGTCGCAACCGCGGGTGTACCGTTTATGACTGCTTTTAACCGAAGGTTTGATCCTAGTTTCTCTCACCTTAAAAAACAGATTGAGAACCAAGTAATTGGAGCAGTAGAAATTGTGACCATTCTGTCCCGTGATCCAGCGCCGCCGCCATTAAATTATATCAAGAGTTCGGGTGGAATTTTCCGTGATATGATGATCCATGACTTTGATATGTCCCGGTTTCTTCTTGGGGAAGAACCCGTTGAGTTGAGTGCTTATGGTTCGTGTTTGGTCGACCCTGAAATTGGTAAGGTGGGTGATTTTGACACCGCGGTTGTGTCGCTTAGAACAGCCAGTGGAAAGCTCTGTCAGATCAGTAATTCGCGACGTGCAACGTATGGTTACGATCAACGCATCGAAGTACATGGGGAGCATGGTATGTTGCGCGCTCAAAACATATTGGAAAATTCTGTGGAAATTGCTTCTAGTTCTGGCTTTAGCACATCGGCTGCCCAACCTTTCTTTTTGGAGCGCTACGCAGCTGCCTATAGGGCAGAGATGGAGCACTTTGTTGACTGCGTAACGAGCGGCAAAAATATAACTTCGACTGGTGAGGATGGTCTGAAAGCGCAGCTGTTGGCTGATGCTGCTGATGCGTCAGCCCGAGACGGGCAGCCTAAAATCCTGAGTAGCTAAAGTTTTTATTTTTGGTATTTTGGTTAGTATTTTATACCTTGCTAGATCAGTCACTTAGGTTATTTTTTTCATGAAGGCTACGATAGATAGGTTTAATTTTATGACCTTAAATTACTAGTATTTTTGAATTGCATACTTAATTAAAGCTAAGAGAAAAACATTCCACGTCTGCCCCACTTAGTTGTTAGAAATTATAATTAAGACCAACCAATGTTGAGGTGGAACTGCTTTGACCAACAATTGGACTATCAACTATATTTGTCGGTAGAAAATTCATTCCAATATTTGCAAATAAGCTCGTATTCTCTGCTAATGTAAAAAAAGTAGTTAAAGATACATATGGCAAAGTTGCACTACCTGGCGAATATAATTCCCGCCCTCCACTAATTCCTACGTCGCGAACTTCACTGGGGTTCACTCCATAATAATAGTTGGCCCGGTTAGCATCGAACCATTTAGCACCTGCCGTTATAATGAATGGCTGGCCAGAAATTGGTATAAATTGGCTAAAGGACAAATCTGCGGCGTTTCCATTAAATTCGTTACTTACTTCGCTTGAGATCCCTAATTTTGCAGTTAGCCCTCTTGAAACAATATACGATATATTAAGATTACTGTCATAAAACATCTCTCTTTTCATACCGGACAGATCCAACGAAGAGCTGCTTTTATATGGGCTAAACCTGGGTGTCACTGCCGCTCGTATAGCAAATTTTCCATCGTCAAATAATTTATAAGACAAACCACTTTGTACGCTTATCTCAATTTTTTTGGATTTATAACTTATTGAAGGCATCACAGCTGCCTTAGAGGCTACATTTGAGTATATTGAACTTCCACCGACCGCCGCTAACCCAACGGAAAAATTAGATTTTTCATCAGCTAGGCCGGCTCCAACTGAAAGAGTAAGTAGCGATATTGCTAGATAGGTTACAGCCGAAATTTGCATTTTCTTTTTCCATTAAGTTATTTTCAAATTTGACTGTATCTTTTGGTACGCCTTTTTCAAGGGATGTTGTGAAATAAGTAAATAACGAAAGCTGCAATCCACACCAAAACACCTATTTTATAATATGCAGCAATATAATTTTTGCTTTTCTAGGGTGGATGTTTTTCGTTGCTCGGGCCTGCGTATATGCTGGTTTTAGGCGCCATTATAGATTCTGTCATTTGTAGAGGTGGACGAATGGTCCTCTGGTAGAGGTTTCTTCCCGCTTAACCACTAGTTGCCTTGGTGATCATTGGGGGGATAGTGTTATAATTGGAAAACCAATAAAGCTCTAAATGTACAATTGTGGATTTATTATGAATCAAAAACCTATCATAGTAATTGGAGCCGGCATGTGTGGAGTTTCAACTGCTATTTGGCTTCAGAGGTTCGGTCACAGAGTAATTTTGATCGATAAGGGCCAACCTGGTTTGGGGGCGTCCTTTGGTAATGCTGGATTGTTGGCTCAATGGGCCGTGGACCCGGTGACTTCACCCAAGCTTTGGTGGAAGGTTCCAAAATATTTGGCTCAACAGAATAGTCCATTTTTCATGAAATGGGGATACCTCCCTTCCATGTTGCCTTGGTTAGTAAAATATATGTCTCATGCGAATGACAACGCCACGCGCCGGATTGTCCAGGATTTAATTCCGATTGTGAGTGACGCTGTTGAGCAACATAAGTCTCTTGTCCGAAGTACAACGCTAGAGAAATGGATTGTGGATAGTAAGTTCAGCTTTGTGTATCCGTCCGAAGCTGCGTTCAAACAGGACGCGTACAGCTGGAAAATGAAGTCGATTGCAGGTCTTATACCTAAGGTCATTTTGGGCGCTGCAGTGCAAGAGGAAGAGCCAATACTGGGACCTGCGATGGGGTGTCTTGCCATATTGGAAGGGCAGGGGCATGTGACTAATCCTGGACAATATATCGCTGAATTAGTGGCATACTTTGTCAGCGAAGGTGGCCAGTTTATTCAAGCAAATGTGTTTGATATACAAAAGAGAAATGGTGTTGTTTCGCACATTGATACAGATTTGGGTCGATTTGATTGCAGAAAAGCCGTTATAACAGCCGGTATTTGGTCAAAGGATTTGATGAAAATGATAGATTTGAACGTCCCTATGGAAGCAGAGCGTGGGTATCATGTGATATTCGAGAACCCTTCAGAGTTACCCCGTAATCCAATGTTAATGACGGAGGGAAAATTTGGAGTAAATCCAATGGAAATGGGCTTAAGATGTGCTGGAACCGTTGAATTAGGTGATCACCGCTCTGGGCCAAGTGTTGACCCAATCGAGTATATTAGGAAGCAGAGCCAGCGGGCTTTCCCCAACCTTCAGTATTCTGGAACCCAGGAATGGATGGGGTCTCGTCCGTCAACCCCTGACAGTCTCCCTTTAATTGGTGAGCTTGGACAAAGTGGTATCTTTACTGGTTTTGGTCATCAACACGTTGGGTTGACCGCGGGACCAAAGACTGGACGTCTCATTGCTCAATTGATTAATAATAACTCACCAAATATTGATATGTCTCCTTACGCCCCAGGTCGTTATGCAGTGGGAACATCAAAACCTGGATCTTAAAGTAAAGTATAGGTACCCTAATTTTTTAAGTGTCTGATTTATAGTATTTTTAACAATGTTAGATTGGAGAAAGTCCACCCACTAAGAGTTTTTAAAAAAATTACGCGCAACATTTCGCAAGAGAAAGGTTTGGCACTTTGGGCTACTTTCAACTCAAATTGTTTTAAACTACTATTTAAGAGCGCGCGCGAGGAAGTTTTGCGTTTCGACTTGCTTGGGTGCTTCAAAAATCTGATCTGGTGGACCTTCTTCTATAATTTTCCCATTCTTAAGAAAACACACTTTATCGGCCGCCTGTCTGGCAAATTGCATTTCATGCGTGGCTAAAACCATAGTCATGCCTTGGTTCTTTAATTGCAGTAAGACATCCAAAACCTCACCTACCAATTGCGGATCGAGTGCGGATGTAATTTCATCAAACAACATTACCTCAGGTTTCATAGCCAGCGCGCGTACAATTGCAACCCTCTGTTGCTGCCCTCCGGACAGCTGATCGGGGTAGTTATGCATCCTGTCGGCTAGCTCAAAGCGTTCGAATAGGTTTTCAATTTCTGGTTGAAGTTGGGACTTCGATAGCTTTCGAACGCGTCGTGGAGCCAACATTGCGTTTTCTAAAGCGGTCATGTGGGGGAATAAATTAAAATTTTGGAATACCATTCCAATTCTAGCCCTGACATCCTGAGGATTTCGGCCTGGAATAGAAATATCTTCGCCATCTATAAAAATCTCGCCATCCTCTATTGGCTCCAATAGGTTGATACAGCGCAAAAGTGTAGATTTACCGGCCCCAGATGCTCCAATCAAGCATACCATCTGGCCTTGGTCCACAACGAGGTTTACCCCGCTACAAACCGTGTTCTCGCCAAAACGTTTCACTACGTTGTTTAGCTTTAGCTTTGGCATTATCGCCTCTCTCGCATCTGGCGCGCCATGAGGTAATCTGCATAGCGTGTTGCTGGTATTGTTACAATTAAGAATATTATCGCGGCGCCAACGTAAGGTGTGAAATTTGCAAACAAAGACTTAAATACCCCAGCCTGACGGAATATTTCTACTGGCCCAATAAAGCTTAGTAGTGAAACGTCTTTTTGAAGTGCGATAAGCATGTTCATTTGTGAGGGCACGACATTACGTACAGCTTGCGGCAACACAACGTCTCGCAAAACTTGCAGCTCTGTTAAGCCGAGCGATAGCCCTGCAGATCGCTGGCTTGGGTGTACACTATCGATACCTGATCGAAAAATTTCAGCGACATAAGCGGAATATGTTAGGACCAAAGCAAGAGATCCCCAAATAAATGGTGAGTTCCAAGGCCTTGGTAAACCGAGCCCAGGTATTCCAAATCCAATCAAATAAACAGTTAAGATCACGGGCACGCCGCGAAACACATCCGTAAACGTTGCACCAAAAATGCGTAGTGGAAACAATGCCGGTGATTTAGCATTGCGCGCTAGGGCAATAAAAAGCCCTAAAATTGCAATTGCAGGTGCGGACCATACAAAAATCATAACGTTTACAACAAAAGCATCTAACAACTTTGGAAAGGTTTTGGTTAAAACTGCGGCATTAAAAAAGCTTTTTTGAACTTTTTCCCAGCCTGGTGCCATAGGAACAAAAATTACTAATGCCGCAAGGACCAAGATCGTGCTGGCCGCTGCGATAAGCATAGATCTGCGTCGTTGGTGCTGTTCATATTTTTCGCGGCGGGTCTGGCCCGCCGCTTTAGTGTTGTTCATACTATTTGATCAAAGGAACACCGGTAGTGTTCTGTAACCATTTCGCCTCGATAGATGCTAAGACGCCGTTTTCAGTGATTGCTGTTAACGCTTCGTCTACACAAGCTTTCAAGGAGTTTCCTTCTTCCATCAACATACCAAATTGGTCTGCATTATCGCTTTCGGCTGATGGGAACTGCCCAATTACCTTTGAGCCTTCGATCATTACAGCACTGAGAAAAAGAGCTGTTGGCAGATCGAACATTGCGGCGTCAATTTGATTTGCGCTGATGGCAGCGTTAACGTCTGCATTATCTCCATAGAGTAACGGATCATTAGTCGGTTTAACTGTATTTGCAATTTTTTGAACTGCCGTCGTTGACCCTACCGCACCCCATTTCAAGCCTTTTAAAGCCTCTAGAGTGGCTGCAGTGTCCGTTGCACCTGCACCAACCAAAACTGCCATAGGAGCAGTGTAGTAGGGAACTGAGAAGTCGACAACCTGATCGCGCTCTGCAGTTATGGAATATTGCTGCATATTAACGTCAAAATTCTTGACGCCAGGCTGAATTGCTTCGTCAAAGGAAGATCGCACCCAGACGACATCTGCAGCGACGAAGCCCATTTCGTTTGCCACAGCGTAGGCGACTGCAGCTTCAAAGCCCTGACCACTTTCTGGGGCATCATCCATTACCCAAGGGTAATATGCGGGATTACCAGTAGCAATCGTGAACTTTCCTTCTGTTAGTGTTTTATCAGCAGCGCAATGCCCACCTGCCAGCGAGGTCGTTGCCATAAATGCGAACGATGCTGCCGCGATTGATATTAGTTTTACCATGTCTACAGTCCTTCCGAGTAGGTTCTTTCAAATACGCTAGCAGGTCCAAATGAGGTGTCCACCCCAAGTAAAAATATATCTTATGATTTTGAGTGATCACGCAGCTTGTTGGCAGCCCTGGGTTGAAACATTAAGAGTATATTACTTGGATTGCTGTGCTTAACCTGCGATGAGGTTCATATAGAAAGCGATTAAAATGAAACTTTGGGAAGAAACAGCACAATCGATCGCTGCGAAAGTTCAAGTGCGTGCCATCACAGCTACTGAAGCCGTACAGAGTTCTCTGGATCGATTAGCAGATGTGAACTCATCTGTGAATGCAGTTGTAGATCGGTTCGATCAAGAGGCCTTGGAGGCAGCGCACAAGATCGATTTAAAGCTTGAGGCTGGTGAAGAAGTTGGCGTTTTATCAGGCGTTCCTATCACTGTTAAAGTGAACGTAGACCAAATAGGCCGCGCAACAACTAATGGGGTCCGTTTGCAAAAAGATTTAATTGCAAAATCAGATAATCCTGTTGTTAAAAATTTGAGGAATGCTGGAGCGGTAATCATTGGGCGAACAAATACTCCTGCTTTTTCGCTGCGCTGGTTCACGCGTAACTCACTTCATGGACACACTAAAAACCCTGTAAATGAACAGATCACTCCTGGAGGTTCTTCCGGAGGAGCTGCGGCGTCCGTTGCCGCGGGTATTGGGGCGATAGGGCATGGAACAGATATTGCAGGCTCCATTCGCTACCCAGCATATGCTTGCGGTGTGCATGGTCTTAGGCCTACATTGGGTAGGGTTCCGGCCTATAACGCGTCTGCTGAAGATCGTTTTATTGGCGCACAATTGACGGCGGTTTCCGGACCTATAGCGCGTTCGATTGGAGATTTGAGGATAGCTTTGAAGGCTATGTCTCCTATGGATGCGCGTGACCCTTGGTCTGTTAACATGCCGCTTGAGGGTGTTTCAGTTCCGAGGAAGGTAGCTGTTTGTGCATCGCCAGATGGTCTTAATCCTGACCCGCAGATTACTGAAGAGATTTTGAAGGCTGCTGACAAACTGGAAGCGGCCGGCTGGGCTGTCGCAAATATTGACCTACCTCCACTGAGGGCAGCTATGGACAACCAGCTGATGCTTTGGATGACAGAAATGCACCAAGGAGCGAGTGCACTTGTGGCGCTTGAGAAAGATCCTGATGCTTCGTTAGTTTATGATCGGATTTCCGCAAGGTGCCCTCAATACTCAGTCGATAACTTGATGAAGGTGTTGCAAACTCGAGCGCTACTGACGCGTCAGTGGCGTATATTTTTGGAAACTTATCCTCTGGTATTATGTCCAGTATCTGGGCAATTGCCATTTGATGATTTGAAGGATTTGCAATCTCAATCAGATTTTGATGCGATAATCGAAGCGCAAATGTTACAAATAGGCCTGCCGTTTATGGGATTGCCCTGCCTTAGTGTAGCTACGGGTTACAGTTCTGATCGGCCAGTTGGCGTGCAGTTGGTTGCCGGTCCATTTCGAGAGGATATATTATTGGCTGCCGGTGATATAATCGGACAAACTATCCCAGTAGTTACTCCTAAATTTTAAGTATTATCCAGCCATTCTCGTAATTTTGATTTCAGCACTTTTCCATAATTATTTTTTGGTAATATTTCCCAGAAATAGTACTTCTTTGGTCGTTTGAAGCGAGCTATCTGTTCCAGACAAAGATTGTCTAATTGTGCTTCTGAAACTATGCAACCAAGCGACACTGAAACAAATGCGACGACATCCTCACCCCATTCTTGGCTTTTACGTCCAATAACCGCTACCTCATTTACATCGATGTGCTGTAGTAAGACTTCCTCCACTTCGCGTGGGTATATATTGGCACCGCCAGAGATGATCACATCTTTGGCCCGATCATGTAGAGTTAAATATCCATCTTCATCTAATGTTCCAATATCGCCTGTATGTAGCCAGCCGCCTGCTAGAGTATCAGAGCTTGCTGAGCCATTCCGCCAGTAGCCTTTCATAACAGTTGGACCAGAAACTAAAATTTCACCTTTTATTTTTTTTGTTGATGTCTTCGCAATTTTAACATGCATTCCAGATTGTGCGCGGCCGACGGACGCCAATCGTTCACGCCACCTTGGGTGCGTGCGATCCGCTACTTCCTCGCGTGATAAAGCTGAAATTGCCATTGGACATTCGCCTTGTCCATAAATTTGTACAAACCGCGGTCCCATCCAGTTGACAGCATTAATGATGTCTACCGTGTACATAGGACCGCCACCGTAGATGACTGTTTTAAGTCCTGATCCGCGTACTCCCAAAGAACGGGCTTGATCCACCAGCCTTCGTACCATTGTTGGAGCCAAAAATGTGGAAACATTTTTAATTTTTTCTGAAAGTACCAGAATCTCTGACGCATCGAAACCGCCTGAAAGGGGTATGACATGGCGCGCTCCATGTAATACATACATAAAATTATATAATCCGGCACCATGTGACATGGGGGCAGCATAAAGTATTGCATCGTCGTGAGTTACAACGTCAACATCTTGAAAGTAGCTTTCAATCATTGATCCCAAATTGCCTGCACTAAGCATCACGCCCTTAGGCTTGCCCGTAGTTCCTGACGTATAGAAAAGCCATATTGTATCTATATCTCTGGTTGGATGAACTCGTAGCAGAGGTAAATGTTTTGTCAGCGTCTCAAAAGCTTGTGTTTGCAATCCAATAATATCTACCTTTGGGCAATCAGCGGCTAAATTATCAATATGAGAAGTGGTTGTAAAAACTAATTTTGTACAAGATTCCTTAATAACCCATGCCGCCTCCTTCGGGTGTAACTTACTGTTTATCGGGACAACAACTGCTCCAATCCACCAAATAGCATAAAGTGCCTCTAAGTATTGCGTTGTATTTTTTGAAAAAATTGCAACGTGATCACCAGACCTAATATTATAAGTATTTTTTAATGCTCGTGCGATTGCTGCAGCTCGAAGCGCAAATTCGTTGTAATTGGCTACAACAGTTCCGCCGTTAAAAAGTGCTGGCGCTTTTGGCCACTTCTGGGCGCTATTTTGTAACCATCTGGCGGGGTTCATTAAATTTTTACATCATGCAACATGATGCAAACTAACGCACAGGTAAAAAAACTCCACGTAAAATTTTAATCTATTAGAAAAATTTTTGTCTAGGTAGGACCTTTGATCTTGCGCTATAAAGCGCAAATATTGTTACTGATCCAAGAACCAATGCTCCTCCGGAAATTTCAGATAGGGTCATTGCTTCACCTAAAACAAGCCAAGGCCAAATGGGTCCCAAAACACTTTCAATAAGCATCAAAATACTTACTTCGGCCGCTGGAATGTAGCCTGCGCCCCAAGTTACGAGCGCAATTCCGATGCCAATACCAAATGCACCCATAACTAAGATAATAAGAAGGTCTGTTTGTAAAACCTTTAGACCCGTTCCAAAAGTGTAAGCTGCTATAAATCCAAAAAGGAGGCATAAAACACCTCCAATAAAGGTTCCACCAAGTACATCCGTTTTTGCACTCCGCCGGGCCATGACCAACATTAAAGCAAACCAAAATCCCGAGAGAAGGGCCATAAGGTTTCCCAAATTGTTTCCAAGAGTATGCCCCGAGTAAACCATGATATAGATTCCCAAAAACGCAAATATCATGGCAATCC
>JAPKEA010000263.1 GCA_028822275.1 Planktomarina sp.
GGCCCAATCAAAGATTACGAATGCCTTTGTGGTAAATATAAGCGCATGAAGTATCGTGGCGTTGTTTGCGAGAAATGCGGTGTTGAAGTAACGCTTCAAAAAGTGCGCCGTGAGCGGATGGGTCATATTGAATTGGCTAGCCCTGTCGCACACATTTGGTTCTTGAAATCATTGCCATCGCGTATTGGCCTTATGCTGGATATGACCTTACGCGATCTTGAACGCATATTGTATTTCGAAAACTATGTAGTGATCGAACCTGGTTTAACTGACCTTACATATGGCCAGCTGATGAACGAGGAAGAATATCTCGACGCACAAGATATATATGGAATGGATGCGTTTACGGCCAATATTGGTGCTGAAGCTATTCGTGAAATGCTGTCCTTGATCGATCTCGAAGGTGAAGCTGAGCAGCTGCGAGTTGATTTGTCAGAGGCCACTGGAGAATTGAAACCAAAGAAAATCATCAAGCGATTGAAAATCGTAGAAAGCTTTATCGAGTCTGGCAACCGTCCAGAGTGGATGATTTTGACCGTGATCCCGGTGATTCCACCAGAATTGCGCCCATTGGTGCCTTTGGATGGTGGTCGTTTTGCGACATCAGATCTCAACGACCTATATCGCCGGGTTATTAATAGAAACAACCGGTTAAAGCGTCTAATTGAGTTGCGCGCACCAGATATTATCGTACGCAACGAAAAACGGATGTTGCAAGAATCCGTCGACGCATTGTTTGATAACGGTCGCCGTGGCCGCGTGATCACTGGGCAAAATAAACGACCATTAAAATCGTTGTCTGACATGCTAAAAGGTAAACAGGGTCGCTTCCGCCAAAACCTTTTAGGTAAGCGCGTGGATTTTTCAGGACGTTCTGTGATTGTAACGGGCCCAGAGCTTAAACTGCATCAATGTGGTTTGCCTAAGAAAATGGCTCTCGAACTTTTCAAGCCTTTTATTTACAGTCGTCTTGAAGCTAAGGGCCTGTCCTCCACTGTCAAGCAAGCTAAGAAGTTGGTTGAAAAGGAGCGTCCGGAAGTTTGGGATATTCTTGATGAGGTGATCCGCGAACATCCGGTCATGTTGAACCGTGCGCCTACATTGCACCGTTTAGGTATCCAGGCATTCGAACCTGTACTAATTGAAGGTAAAGCGATCCAGCTTCACCCATTAGTATGTTCAGCATTCAATGCTGATTTTGATGGTGACCAAATGGCCGTGCACGTCCCGCTCAGCCTTGAGGCACAGCTGGAAGCACGAGTGTTGATGATGTCGACGAACAATGTGCTATCACCAGCCAATGGCGCGCCAATTATTGTTCCATCACAGGATATGATTTTAGGCCTCTATTATACTTCACTCATGCGTAAGGGTATGAATGGGGAGGGCATGGTGTTTGGTTCAGTTGACGAGGTACAGCACGCGTTGGATGCGGGTGTAGTGCATCTTCATGCTAAAATCACTGCTCGGGTCCCGCAGGTTGATGACGAAGGAAATCTAGTCATGGAGCGGTTTGAGACTACTCCGGGTCGTGTTCGTTTGGGAGCTTTGTTGCCCTCCAATACAAAAGCGCCATTCCGCTTAGTGAACCGTCTTTTAAAAAAAGGTGAAGTCCAGCAGATTATTGATACTGTCTACCGTTATTGCGGCCAGAAAGAATCTGTTATCTTCTGTGATCAGGTAATGACGATGGGGTTCCGAGAAGCGTTCCGCGCTGGAATCTCATTCGGCAAAGACGATATGTTGATCCCAGAAAATAAGTGGACAATTGTTGACGGTGTTCGGGCTCAAGTTAAGGAGTTCGAGCAGCAATACATGGACGGCCTGATCACTCAGGGCGAAAAGTACAACAAAGTTATTGATGCGTGGTCAAACTGTAATGATCAAGTGACTGACTCGATGATGGATGCGATTGCGTCTATTAAGATTGATGAGAATGGCGTCGAGATGGAACCTAATTCGGTTTACATGATGGCTCACTCAAAAGCACGTGGCTCGGTCACGCAGATGAAACAGCTGGGCGGTATGCGCGGATTGATGGCTAAACCGAACGGTGACATTATTGAAACACCCATTATATCAAACTTTAAAGAAGGCCTGACAGTTCTTGAGTATTTCAACTCTACCCACGGTGCTCGTAAAGGACTTTCTGACACAGCCTTAAAAACAGCAAACTCGGGTTATCTGACTCGCCGTTTGGTGGATGTTGCTCAAGATTGCATCGTGCGTTCACATGATTGTGGCACAGAGCGCTCAATCACTGCACGTGCAGCGGTTAACGACGGTGAAATTATATCATCACTGTCAGAACGTATTTTGGGTCGTGTTACTGCTGAAGACGTCGTGAAGCCGGGGTCAGATGAAGTTATTTGCTCAAAAGGCGAGATGATTGACGAGCGTAAAGCTGATGAAATCGAAACTGCTGGCGTTGTGTCTATGTTGATTCGGTCACCTTTGACCTGTGAGATTGAGGATGGTATCTGTGCAGCCTGTTATGGACGCGACCTTGCACGCGGTACGCAAGTAAACCAAGGCGAAGCGGTTGGGATTATAGCTGCTCAATCCATTGGTGAACCTGGTACTCAGTTAACCATGCGCACATTCCATATTGGTGGTGTTGCGCAAGGTGGTGGTCAGCAGTCTAGCCAAGAAAGCAGCCAATCTGGTAAAGTTGAATTTGAAAACGCTAATCTGTTAGAAAACTCTTCAGGTGATAAATTATCACTTACACGTAACATGATTGTTCGGATCCTTGATATAGGTGGCGCCGAGATTGCAAAATACAAAGTGGCTTACGGTTCAAAATTGTTGGTAAAAGATGGTCAGAAAATTGCACGTGGTGATAAGCTGTTTGATTGGGATCCGTTTACTTTACCACTGATTGCTGAAAAAACGGGCACAGTTAAGTTTGTTGACCTTGTAACTGGTATCGCCGTACGTGACGAAACCGATGACGCAACAGGCATGACGCAAAAAATCGTTACCGACTGGCGTGCTGCGCCAAAAGGCAACGAATTAGCGCCAAAAATCATTATTACTGGTGACGATGGTGAAATGTTGCTGAAAGAAGACGGAAACCCAGTCGCTTATCCAATGTCAGTTGATGCCGTTCTGTCTATTGAAGATGGTCAAGAAATTAAAGCTGGCGATATTTTGGCTCGTATTCCGCGTGAAGGTGGCCGGTCTAAAGATATCACAGGTGGTTTGCCACGTGTTGCAGAACTTTTCGAAGCACGTCGTCCAAAAGATCATGCTATCATTGCTGAAATTGATGGTTACGTGCGATTTGGTAAAGACTACAAAAATAAGCGTCGCATTGCTATCGAGCCGGCTGATGATGCCATGGAAAAAGTCGAATACATGGTGCCAAAAGGTAAGCACATTCCTGTTCAGGAAGGTGACTTCATCAAAAAGGGTGATTATATCATGGATGGCAATCCAGCGCCTCATGACATTCTTTCGGTGTTGGGAGTAGAAGCTTTGGCAGATTATATGATCGACGAAGTTCAAGATGTTTATCGTCTGCAAGGTGTTAAAATTAACGATAAGCACATCGAAGTTATTGTACGGCAAATGTTGCAGAAATGGGAAATCAGTGACAGCGGCGAAACGACCTTGCTTAAAGGCGAGCATGTAGACAAAGCTGAATATGATGCAGCTAATGCAAAAGCCTTATCAAAAGGTAGCCGCCCTGCACAGGGTGAGCCAATTCTTTTGGGTATTACTAAAGCGTCGTTGCAAACACGTTCATTTATCTCAGCGGCGTCGTTTCAAGAAACAACGCGAGTTCTGACTGAGGCTTCGGTCCAGGGCAAACGGGACAAGCTGATTGGCTTAAAAGAGAACGTGATCGTGGGTCGTTTGATCCCTGCTGGGACTGGTGGTGCTACACAGAAAATGCGACGGGTTGCATCTGATCGTGATAACGTTGTGATCGAAGCACGCCGTGCAGAAGCAGAAGAAGCCATTGCTTTGGCTGCTCCAGGTGCCGCGGATTCCACACCGGAAAAGTTGTTTGATGAATTGGTGGCGAACGCGTCAGAGAGTAACGAAGAGTAAATTTTTCTGATTTGACTTTGAAAAGGCCACTCCTATGAGTGGCCTTTTTCTCTTGTTATTGAACTTTGTTCTGAAATGAAGCGGAGTGATAATATTAAATTTTAATCGTAAAGTTAAGGAGCTGCGTTGTGACGGACAATATGCGTGGGGCGGTCTTTATGATAGTCTCTATGGTTTGTTTT
>JAPKEA010000264.1 GCA_028822275.1 Planktomarina sp.
ACGTTTCGCGGTTGGCAGTGACGGCGGCAGAAGTCGCGTTCGCAAAAGCCTAGACATCGCGCTGACAGGCGATTCCGCCAATAAGGCTTGGGGCGTCATGGACATCCTGCTCAACACAGACTTTCCAGACATCCGCGTCAAAAGTTTTATCCAATCCAAAGATCACGGTGCCGTTATGACGATCCCACGTGAAGGGGGCTACCTTATCCGGTTCTATGTCGAGCTGGATATGATTGACAAAGACAAGCGTGCAACTGACCTAAAGCTGACCGAAGTGGACCTCATCGTGCAGGCACAGAAGATTTTTCATCCATTCAAACTGGATGTGAAAGAGGTAGCATGGTGGTCTATCTATTCAGTAGGCCAACGCATTGCTGATCGTTTTGACAACCGACCAACTGGCAGTTCCGACGACATAATCCCGCGTGCTTTTGTGTCCGGCGACGCCTGCCACACCCATAGCCCCAAAGGCGGCTGGGGCCTAAACACGTCATTGCCCGACACTTTCAACCTAGGTTGGAAAATGGCGGCCGTTCTGAAAGGCCAAAGCGATCCTAAATTGCTCGCCACTTACAGCACAGAGCGGCGCAAGGTGGCCCAACAGCTAATCAATGCGGACAAGGAGCTATCAAAACTGGTGGCGACACGCCCCAGCGCTGGCGATGGATCAGACGAGGCCAAAGTAGACACCACCAAAATCGAAGCCTTCATGAAACGCCAAAGCGGCTTTGTGAGTGGAACATCTATCGAATATTTCCCCTCCTACATTTGCACGGGGCAAGAAAACCAACATTTGGCGACGGGGTACAAAATCGGACAACGGTTTCATTCAGCAGAAACGACCCGCGTGGCAGATGGAGCAAGCCAACATTTGGGCCATCTTGTTAAGGCAGACGGTCGCTGGCGCATTTTCGTGTTTGGGGGCACCCAAGACCCGACACAGCCTTCGTCGGACGCCTATCAATTCATTGATTTTCTGGCGAATGACGCCTCGTCCCCCGTGCAGAAATACACACCAAAAGATTCGGATATCGACTCGATGATCGACACCTACGCAGTCTTCCAACAACAGGATCTGTCGATGCACGACTTGCATGACTACCTCTGGCCAGCAAAAGGCAAATACGGCCTTCGCGACTACGAAAAAGTATTCCACAGCCAAGATGGCAACGACGTCTACGACCTTCGCGGTATTGATCGCAGCAGCGGCTGCGTTGTGATTGCCAGACCTGATCAGCATATTGCTTCGATCTTGCCTGTTACGGCCCATGTGGAACTCTCAGGGTTCTTTGATGCCTTCATGATTGAGCAGTCATAAAGCCCTAACCCAGCCATAAGTGCCAACGTGTTATCGGAGATAACGGGAACAAACATAAGATTAAGGCATAATCAAAATCCATTTGGGCGGCACAGGCAGTGAAAAGCTAACCCAGGGTTTGTGCTTTGAAAAATTCAGCATACTCAAACTAGGCTCCAGACTCTCTTTATATTTTCAATAGTTTGTCGTGCTACAGATGCGATTTTAGAAAGGTTTCTGACCATTTTGAAGGCAACCCAGCTTTGGTGAAGTGCACTTTTTTAGCTCTTAACTTTTTAGATGATTCATCATGGCCTCCTGCTAAGCATGCCAAGGCCAATTCCCAACCGAAAGAGTTCATTATAGTCTCCATGGGATCAGTAAATTTCAACCTGAATTGGGGTTGGGTTGTAGCCGTTACAAGGATTGTGCATCTGTGGACAGTTGGAAAGTACAGCAAGAGTGTCTGTCTTTGCTAAGAGCGTTACGTAGGAGTTTGGTTGCAATACGACGTTATCGACCCCAGCCGTTCAATCCACTAGTACTGGTACTGACATAAACCAGTTCACATTAGGCACGATAGAATCTTTGCCTAGCTCATTCTTTGCTAACTCTATCTCAAAGTTGGTGTAGCAGGACTCTGTAGTTTTCACGCCATATCTAAGTAAATTATTGGGATTGCTACAGCAACCATATACTGTGTCGTGTTTTCCAGTGGTATCTTCCACAACTTCAAGAAGTTGTGTGCCACTATCTGAATACAAAATGCTACCTAGACCAACGTAAATATTGCCCTGTACCTTCATAGTATTGGTGGCAGAATATCGATCTGAGCGATCGTTGTTATCATAACAAAGAAAGTCCACAGCTTGTTGACCCTCAATATCGGTAATCTTCAAACGCTGTCCTTTTTTAACAATGCCTGACCATGATGATTTTGCTTCTATAAGACCCATACATATCCCTTTTCATCTTTATTATGAAGAGTGGTTAATAATGAACGTTTCTCAGTGTAAGGTCAAAGGTCACAACACGAACCAGATGATCTATCGAGGCGGTTCGGCTATTGCTTTTTTTGGGTGGGGTCCGGCACCTAAGCATTTCATATTGATGCTGCAACTCAATAGAATGGAATTTTTTTTGTCAAAGGGATAAGTGCAGCTTATCCGTTTTGGATGACTTGCCCTAATTTGGGCTGAGGATCACAGCACATTAGCGACGTCGATCTTGCACGACAATAATCTCAGCCGTGAAAAGAATTCACCGCGATCAACATAGCAACCATTAAGGTGTCGAAAACCAGTGGATGGATCAAAGGAATCTCGGCCATGCAAAACGCGTCTGTTGTCGAAGACGACCATCTCGCCTGCCCTCAACTTAAGGATATAGCGGTATTTTAGATCTCGCGTTTTGGTCATGTAAGCGCGGTAAGCACGGTAATAAGCGGGTATAATTTCTGCTGACATATCGAAAATTCCCGCTAAATGCGCATTATAGCGGATCTCGATGACTTCGCCTTTTGATCCCAAAGTGATAACCGGCTTATGAACTCTGATATCCGCATTATCATCATGAAAACGGAAGGGAATGGCGATGTCACACAGCATGCTAAACGCGTCAGGGTCCTCTGCCCTTAAGTCTTCCGCCATCGCAAATCCATCTGCAAACAGTGATCCACCACCTGTCGCTTCGTTAGCCAAGCAATGCAAGAATTGGTAGCCCGGAGGCACCTCTTGGTTTGGCAAGTCAGTGTGTAACGGCAGAGCAATCGAAGTATAAGCGAGGTTGTTTGGGTCAGGTTTATTGACAACCTCAAAAGTGGTACCGAAGTTTGTGGTACGCAAAAACCCGATCCGTTCCGCGATTTTTACGCCCGCGTCAGTATGATCCTGCAAGTGGTCAATTATTGTAATGCCGTATGCTGCAGTGTCTTCCATCCAGTCCTTGAGGGCAAAGTCATCCAGGAGGATAGGTGCCGCAGCATGCCGCACAATGTTTACAGCCCCTTGGTCTGCGCGCCAAAGCTTCACCGCAACATCGCCTGCGTCATCCGCAGGCTGACCTGGACGATGCGCCGCAATCAAAGAAATTGGCATGCGGCTACTATGGCCATCTGCATACCCAAGGACAGCAATATTGCCCTCAAGTTCAACTGAAATCAGAACCGGTGTTTCATCAATTGCCAACAAATCAAACAAGCGTTCGTGGGTTTCAGGGTGCAACCCAGATGGGCAATTGTCGCGTAGCCAAATTGTTGAAAATTGTGAGGTGGTGTCGTCTGCCCAAGTTACAACAAGCGCGTCGGTGCAGCCCATGAGGTTAGTTGCTATCATAGAGAGATTTATACTGTTGTAATTGAATAACAGCAATAACCGTTTGATTTTGAATGGCGAAGTTGGGTAATAGCACATCCAAGTTATATCTTAGTGCTAGTAGATAGCGCATTTGGCTTAGCCACCTTAGAACTTATAGCGGTCCATGTGTTTAACTAAGTTGGAGTGGAATTGCCCTGTGATCGTATCTAACGTCCAATATGTGCACAAACTGCCATAGGAAAACAACAAATAATAAAGATACGGATTGCGTTCAAAATAGCCATAAACAAGAATTGCTACGGCATAGCGGCTTACAGGAATGTCTACGCATTATTCAAATCTTCTACTAGTTACAGCACAGTTTGTAAAAGTTATCCTGTTAATTCGAGCGTTTGACCCGACGCGTGACTTCTAAACTTTCAGCAACTATGACATCGTTTCCAACAACCGTACCAATTGGAGAACCCAATGCCACAACTATTAAATATGAATCGCCAAATCGTTCTTGCAGAACGCCCTAAAGGTCAGCCAGACGAAAACACGCTACGAATGGAGACCAGCGAGATACCTCAACCGGGTGCGGATGAGATGCTAGTTCGCACAGTATATCTATCTTTGGACCCATAC
>JAPKEA010000265.1 GCA_028822275.1 Planktomarina sp.
CAAATGGTAAACATCCGCAATTTTACGCAACATTTTAGATCGCTCTGAAACATCCGTACCAAAATAATCGCGAAAGCCTCTTGGCGGGACAGCCCTAGGCCGCGGAGCTTTTTTTTGTTTGGCCATGATGCGTTCCTTATCTGTTGCCTTGCATTTACCCGCGCAAAACCAAAGGGGCAACCGGCCCCACGTGGAGAAATTCAAAAGACATTGTTATGTTAAGGCCAAGAACAGCAGATTTCACACAACTAACCAAGCAGTTTTGTAGCTTGCGCTACCAGAGAAACAGGCGCAAACACCGGGAATGACACAAGCTTTAGAAGAACAAATCGCTCATTTAACCCGCACTGTTGAAGAGCTTTCAGACGTAGTTGCAAAACAGGACCATGAATTACGCGCAATTTCAGAAATGGTTGAGGTTTTGGCACAGCGCACTCGGACTCGTGAAGCAGACGGCGGTATAGTTTTAGGCGACGAACGCCCACCACATTACTAGGCCGTCAAAACTCTTCCAGCATTAATACCCCTTCAAGGCTTTTGAGAGCGCCTTTTATTTGTGGCGTGACTGGAAAGCTGCACCCTAGCTCCATGTCTACCTCTCCCGGCAAGCTTTCATCAAGTAAGCAAAATGAGATTGGCCCCTTAGCGCTATTCTTCGTCGCCTGCGTAGCTTCTTTTAGCACAGTCGCAACCGAAGAGATTGCAGAAACATCATCAACATAGACCCGCAAGCCAGACGTACCAGTTTTTAAAATCGCACCATCCATAGGCTGTACGGACCTCCCCAACAGCTTGAGCTGTTCTGACTCCATGGTGGCTTCAACCCCAATAATAACCTTAGACCCAGTCTCAAGATGATCTCGCGCAGCTTCCAGTGCGTCACTGAACATTGTAGCTTCGTAATTACCAGTTGTGTCACTCAGCTGTACAAATGCGAAACGATTGCCCCGCGCAGATTTGCGCTCTTGCCGACCAGCAACAATCCCTGCGAGTTTTGCCACCAGTGGGCCGCCTTTAGCTCTCTCTATTAATTCGTCCAAGGTTATTACGCCCGAACGCTTTAAGGCTACCATATAATCGTCCAACGGATGGCCCGACAAATAAAATCCAATAGCCTTAAATTCTTCTCCCAGTTGCTCCGCCGGTAGCCAAGGAGCAACAGGAGATAGGCGTGGTTCCGGCAGATCATCCCCGGCCTCGCCAAAAAGGCTTACCTGATTGGAGCCGCGCTGTTCATGCACAGCCGAGGAATAGCTAAACAAAGAATCTAGGCTATCAAAAACACGGTGACGGTTCCGATCGAGCTCATCAAAGGCCCCAGCCCGCGCCAGCATTTCAAGAGGTCTCTTGCCAACACGTTTCAAATCAACTCGGCGAGCAAAATCAAAAAGAGTCACAAAAGGTGTATCGCTCCGACCATCGGTCACCAAGCGCATAGCCTCCACACCCACATTTTTTAACGCTCCTAATCCATAGACCAAAGACCCATTAGCGACATCAAACCGGGCTTGAGAACGGTTTACACATGGCGGAATATATGGAAGTTTGAGACCTTTTCGTACCTCATTGAAATATACCGCTAGCTTATCCGTGAGATGCAAATCACAATTCATGACGCCTGCCATAAACTCAACCGGATGGTTCGCTTTGAGCCAAGCTGTTTGATAGCTCACAACAGCATAGGCTGCTGCGTGAGATTTGTTGAATCCATAGTTAGCAAATTTATCAAGCAGATCCCAAGTGGCGTTGGCTGTTTTCTCGTCCACACCGTTTTCAATCGAACCTAATAAAAATTTTGGTTTCTCAGCATCCATTGCCTCTTGAATTTTCTTACCCATCGCACGGCGCAAAAGGTCGGCACCACCCAATGAATACCCAGCCATTTGACGGGCAATTTCCATCACCTGCTCTTGGTAAACAATAATTCCTTGTGTCTCATCGAGAATGTGGTCAACGGAAGGGTGCAAAAGCTCACGTTCACTTAGGCCATTTTTAACTTCGCAATATTTAGGAATATTTTCCATTGGGCCGGGCCGGTATAAAGCCACAAGTGCCACAATATCTTCGATACAGTTTGGTTTCATTCGCTTCAAAGCGTCCATCATACCGCTAGACTCCACCTGAAAAACAGCGATTGTCTTAGCAGAAGAATAGAGTTTGTAGGAATTCAGATCATCCAAAGGAATTGCATTAATATCACCTTCAGTACCGATAGCCGGAGTATAAAGCTCATGCCCATCTGCGCTGAATTGTAAACTGCGTGTTCGCTCGATAAGATTAACTGCGTTTTGAATTACTGTTAGTGTTTTCAGTCCCAAGAAGTCGAATTTGACTAAACCGGCTTGTTCAACCCATTTCATATTGAATTGAGTGGCCGGCATCTCTGAGCGGGGATCTTGATACAAAGGAACCAGCTGATCCAAAGGGCGATCAGCGATCACCACGCCTGCTGCGTGGGTGGAAGCGTTGCGCAAAAGTCCCTCGACTTGCTGGCCATAGTTCAACAATCGTTTAACAACTTCTTCAGCTTTGGCCTGCTCGCGTAAGCGAGGCTCGTCTGCCAATGCTTTTTCGATACTAACCGGCTTGACCCCCTCAACCGGAATCATTTTAGAGATGCGATCCACTTGCCCATAGGGCATTTGAAGTACCCTACCAATATCGCGCACTGCAGCTTTGGACAGCAACGCACCAAATGTAATAATTTGTCCTACCCGGTCACGACCATACTTCTGCTGCACATAGCGAATAACTTCTTCACGTCGGTCCATACAGAAATCGATATCAAAGTCAGGTATAGAAACACGCTCCGGGTTCAAAAACCGCTCAAACAAGAGGCCATAACGCAGCGGGTCAAGGTCAGTAATTGTGAGCGCGTAGGCTACCAGGGAACCCGCACCAGACCCGCGCCCTGGCCCTACTGGAATTTTTTGTTTTTTGGTCCACGCAACGAAGTCAGCAACAATTAAAAAATAGCCTGGAAAACCCATGTCTTCAATTATTTTTAACTCAAAATCGAGACGCTTTTGGTATTCATCGACCGAGCCAGCATGAGGGATAACTAGCAGTCGCTGTTGCAAACCTTCATTGGCTTGCCTGCATAATTCTTCAATTTCATCATCAGCAAATTTAGGTAAAATTGGGTCACGTTTATAAGCTTTAAAAGAGCACCGCCGAGCAATTTCAACGGTATTTTCTAAAGCCTCAGGCAGGTCCGCAAATAAAACCGCCATTTCAGCCGGTGTCTTTAAATAATTCTGCGGGCTCAGCCGTCGGCGCGGCTCTTGTTGGTCCACATAAGCCCCGCCCGCGATACATATCAACGCGTCATGCGCTTCGTACATTTTCGCTTTTGGAAAAAATACATCATTGGTGGCAACCAGAGGCAAATCCATTGCATAAGCCATCGCAATTGAAGCTCGCTCAGTAAGGCGCTCCGCATCCGGAGCGGTACCATCTGCGCGAGGGTGCCGCTGCAACTCTACATACAATCGATCCTCAAAAATCTCAGCCAAACGGGTCATCAACACTTGGGCTTTGGTCGCTTGTCCATTTTGCAGCAGCAAACCAATCGGGCCCGACGGCCCCCCAGTAAGGCAAATCAACCCACTAGAATATTTAGCTAACTGAGCAATCTGGACCTGCGGAAGCTGCCCATCAGAATCCAAGTAAAGACACGAGTTAAGCGCCATTAGATTTCCATAACCAATTTCATTTTGAACTAACATTACAACCGGCGCCGGCATTTTGGCTTTTTCACCCAGACCACTGGGTTCAAATGCTACATCAACTTGGCAACCAATTATGGGCTGAACACCTGCCTTCGCAGCGCCCTCCGAGAATTCCAAAGCGCAAAACATATTATTTGTATCTGTGACAGCAATCGCGGGCATGCCCATGGCAGTAGCCATATCCGGGAGTTTTTTCAGCCGGATGGCTCCCTCAAGAAGGGAATATTCACTGTGGAGACGTAAATGGATAAATTTTGGATCACTAGTCATAATTAAGGAGTAAACTGCCTACCCAGGCACAGCCAGCTGAATCTACATAAATTTCAAGCTATATTTCCCAATAAGTCACAAACCGCTGGTCGAAATCATTTTTTTCTTGCCAGAGGCATTTAACATAGGTCTAAATGAAAGAGTTCCCGCCTTTGCTTTACGCCGCATCGGGCCCAGGCGTGGGGAACGCAACAG